>JBIQMB010000217.1:0-5986 GCA_044463745.1 Chitinophagaceae bacterium
ATTGGCGCGGAATGAATAATTGTCCATATTATTTTTTCTCAACTGGTTCAGGATGGCTTCTACTCCCTGCTGGTTATTGTAAAAAACACTGATGGCATTGTTTTCCTTTTCATTATTGCTTCCGGTTAAATTAAAGGAAACCGAAGTGTAAAGCGATCTCCCTTTCTTTTTATAATTTTTATAGTATGAAATGTCTTGTGAAAAATTCACGCCGTTTCCGGTTCCTAATTGCTTATTCCGGTTTTCGTTTTTCAAACCCTGATAGTTTTCTGTTGTCGTCAGGTTCATATCCCATATATCCCGCGTGTTATTTAATCCCAATGTAGGTCGGAATTCGAATCTGGAAGTAGAGTCTATGGCCCATTTTATGTAACCTCCTATCCGGTGGTTATTACTGGTGTTTGTGCCGATAGATTGATTGCGAATGGTAAGTATGGTATCCTGAAAAAACTGGCGGGTATTTTTTAAAAACTCGTCGTCACTTTTAATTTGCCCGAAAAAATATTGAAAGTTTATCGAAAGGTTTTTTCTTAACTGGTGATTGATATTTGTACCGGCTCCGGTTGAGCGCTGGATGCCACTGCCTGTTCCTCCGAAGGAAATATTATTTAATGCAAATCCTCCGTCGCTCATCACCATCATACTGTTGGTGCCGCTTCGGCTAAATCCTCCAAGATTCATTACATCGCTCATGCCAAATCCGGATTTATTGAGGTTATTTGTATAGCCCAAAAGACTGACCTGTAAAGTATCTCTGAAGATGTTGAATATGCCGCCTGCTTCGCGCCGCTCATCCGTTCCCGTTCCGGCATAGGCCTTTCCAAACCATCCCTTTTTAATGGCTTTCTTAAGTGTGAGGTTGATGACCTGGCCGATCTGCCCTTTAGGTAGATCCGGGTTGCGCATGATTTGTTCCTTATCATCCGTAACCTGAATTTTATCTATAACATTAGCAGGCAGGTTTTTGGTAGCCATCTGTGGATCACTGCCAAAAAATTCCTTTCCATCTACATACAACTTATTCACCTTCCGGCCATTGACAATGATGTTGCCGTTTCCATCCACATCTACGCCCGGAAGCTTCCGCAAAAGATCTTCCACCAATGCTGAAGGCAGGGTTTTAAATGAACTGGCATTAAATTCAATCGTATCATTTTTTACAATGATGGGAGGTGCCTCGGCGATGATCAATACTTCGTCTAATGCTAATGCTTCGGGTATCATGCTGATGGTATCTAAACTGAGCTGATGATTCTCTTTGGTTAGCAAAAAATTATGACGGTAAACCGCTGATCCGACACGCGTAATGACAATCCTCAAAGAATCGTTGACAGGCAGCCCCGGTACCCGGAATACCCCGGCCGGATCGCTGAGCCGATAGGTTATTAGTGAAGAATCCTGGAGCCGGTATACCGCAATGGTGGCTAATGCTACAGGATCTTTGGTTTCGGAATCGATTAATTTTCCGGTAATAGTGCCCGAATTTGATTGAGAAAGAGCAAGGCTAGTGACCATGCAAAAAGAAAGTAATAAAGTTGTTATTTTCACCATCAGGTTTGTATTGTAATCATTATTAAGGCGGAGCACGTATGACAAATGTAACTTAGTTCATTAGTTTATCAAACTATTTTATTAGTATTTCAGAATAAAAAATTTCTATTAAAAAGTTTTTTATCAATCATCATCTTCCAATGAAAATATTTCTTCTACCGGCTTTCCGAAAACCCGTGCTACTTTAAGTGCAAGCACGGTAGATGGCACATATTTGCCCGATTCCATGGCATGAATGGTTTGCCTGCTCACCGATACCAGTTTGGCCAGTTCTTCCTGTGTCAGGTTTTTAATGGCTCTTTCTACTTTGATATTATTCTTCATCTGCCAGCGATTTTGAGTTGCGATACAGCAGGTAATTAAACCGGGCAATAAAGATGATGAGCACGGTAAACATGTTGTAGAGCATGACCGAAAGAAAGGGGATTCCGTAAATGAACAGAAAAGCCAGAATTAGAAGTACATAGTTTATCAAAACAGCCCAAAGTAAGGATGACAACCGCAGACCTGAAATAAATTCGTCTTCATTTTTTTCCTTAGAAAAGCATACCAACAAAGCTCCCACCAAAAACATGATGCCGATGAGGGTAGGCAGAATGTCGTTTTGTATTATCTGGAAATACTTGTCATCTTCAAATATTGCATCGCTGTAGATAGCAAATGCCGGGGCTGTGATACTGAAGCGATCGAAACCGAAAATCAACATGAGCAACCCCATGATGGCAGCGGGTATCAAAATAACCCAACCCACTTTTTTGTATTTGTGCGAAATCAGCAAATGAGTTTTCATTTTTATTTTTTCCCAAAAGTAAAGTATCCTTTACATTAAGACAAATATATTTTACTTTATGTAAAGAATACAATACCTTAATTGCAACCATCACTGATTTTTTCCCTTATTTTCTCAGGTAAATATTACCCGCAGAAGATTGTAACAACATTTTGCCGCCGCCGCCATTGAGGGTGCCATTAAAGGAACCTGCACCTGAATAATTCAATGAAGTACCTGTTGTAATCCGACTCACCAACGAACGGGTTGTAGAATCATTGCTTACCTGGCTAATGGTCGTCGCTTTACCTCCCACCACGATTTTGTCCACTTTTATTTCCGTTACATCTGGTGTGCGTTTATTCGGAACATTTGCCTCCAAATTGAGACTCTTATCAGCATAAATTTTTCCTGACATCGAGTTAAGGCTCAGATCAGCTTTTACCTGATCATTAACCGTCACATCAATATATCCCCTGACAGAATAAATGGAAACCGGACTCTTCATCTCTTTGGCAAAAGCTACCTCCACATTTCCCGAAAGTGTCTTGATGCTTAACGGGCCGCTCACATTGGTCAATTTACAATTTTCGTACTGAATCGAAATGTCGATTTCGCTTTTTACATCTTTTAGTTCAATGGTATATTTATCCGAAAGAGTAACGGGCCAGGCGTCGTTACGGAGCGATAAAGCCACGGAATTTGGAAGCTTAATTTTAAGGGTTTTGTTACCTAATGAACCAATGGCAGATACCACAGTTTCATTACCTTTGGTATTGACCGCAAATCCCAGTCCTGTATTGTCAAAACCGGCATTGTTTAAGGCGCTCAGCCCTTTTGCACGCGGGTCTTCAGTTTGCTCTTCTCCGTTGTTTTGCTTCGGATCTGTCACGGTCAGAATCACTTCTTTTCCATTGTAACCTTCTACATTAAGCCACGAAATATTGTTAAGAATGAGTTTGCCTCCGGTTTTTTCAAATTTGTATTCCTTTTGCGCCATTAGTTGAATGGTTGCGAAGGACAGAGCGATTGTAAGAATGAATATCTTTTTCATTTGGTTTAAATTTAATTGTTTGTTTTACTGATCGAACGCCAGGCTAATGGAATCGTACGTTTTCCCTCACCGGTTATGTTCTTAAGTATTTTATTTTTCTCTGTTTAGTAAAGCATATTCTACCTGATCTTTTACTTCGGGCAGGATGAATGGAGCCTCTGCCATTTGAATCAGTTTTTCAGTTACCAGGGTATCCTTATCTCTGCTCATGATTCGGATTAACTCCAGTTGGATGACCGGGTCACTTTCATTAGCCATTCCCCGGATAAGGTAATTTCTTGTAGTGCTGTCGTGGGCATGGTTTGCCAATGCATTAAAAGCCGCAAGCCTTACATTACTGTTTGCATCTTCAGCGAAAATCTGACCCAGTACTTCCCTGAGCTTTTTATTCGGATTGCTAATGGTTTCTATATTCAGGATTGCGTTTATTTTTTCTGAGACAGACCGGCTTTCTTTCAAATCAGTTATCATCTGATTGTAATGACTTTTATCCTTTCGGGCGGTAACCTTTCCCTTTATCCCGAGTCCATTCTCATTTTTAAGCTCTACGTTTTTATTCGTAGATGAGATGGGGATTTGGTTCGGGTTGATGGCCTGATTTTGATGGGCTGATTCAAAATGGATTTTTTTATCGGTTTGTATTTGTGATATCGGCTGTTCATCGGTAATTGTTTCAGGGATGCCAAGCTTCGATCCAATGAATGTATTTATCAGAATCAGAACACATGCCGCAGCAGATAAAGAAAAAATAAATACACGCCTCCTTCTTCTTTTCTTTTGGCTTTTAGCTTTTTCAAGCACCTTCTTCATTAGTTCAGGGGGTAAATCTTTGTCATCAAACCTGTCTCTGTTTTCCTGAATATATTTTTTTAAAAAATCATTCCTTTCCATCATGTTTTTCTTTTAACATGGTTAATATTTTCTTTTTCGCCCGGTGGTATTGGCTCCTAACCGTTGAGTGGCTGATGCTTAGCATTCGGGCTATTTCTTCCTGCGGTATATCTTCAAACAAATGAAGCGTTACGATTGTACGATACCCATCGGGAAGAGCTGCTATAGCTTTTTTAATATCCTCAATCCTGGTCCGATGCATTATTTCTTGCTCTTCTGCATCTTCATCCGCAGGTGTAATTTCCAGATTATTTTCTTCTACGAAAACCGGTTTCTTTTTTCTTAACAGATTAATGGCCTTATTAAATGCGATACGTTTTACCCAACCTTCAAATTTAGCAGGATCACGCAGGCAACCGCGTTGCTCAAATGCCGCACAAAAGGCGTCCTGAACCACGTCTTCGGCGGCTGCTTCATCATTGAGTACACGACAAACTGAATTAAAAACCTTGCGGGCATACAACTGATATAACTCTGTGAAGATTCTATCCTCTTCACGGATGAGCTGTTTTGTCAATGATACTTTATTCAATTTGATCGCCAGTTCCAAGGTTTGTCTTTTATGCTGCTAATTTCCTTAATTCGTTGTTGACTTATTTCATTTAATTTATCGTCTCTATATATAAGTCGGCGAATGATAAGTTTTGTTGCATGCGCATAAAAAAACTTTGGATTGGGAACAATGCCCGGAATATCTTAAGAAGTGTTTATTCTTAAACCTGTTGGTGCAGGGGATAGCCTTCAACCAAGAGGCAGAAATCTTTTTACAATCAGGACAAAGGCTCTGCCTGTGGTGGCTCGCTCGAAGCCGCTTTTGAATGGCTTTCGGGCAGCGGTACAAATTCCTGATCATCGTGCGGAGGCAGGATAATTCTTCCGGCTTTCCAATCTTCTTTAGCTTGCTCAATCCGGTCACGGCGCGATGAAACAAAATTCCACCAGATGAATCGCTCGCCAACCGGCTCACCGCCCAAAAGCATGATGGTACTGTCTTCCACGGCCATTAGCGAAGGGTGTTCGTCCTTGTTGAATACAATCATTTGGCCTGGAATGTGAATAATTCCATTCAGTTGAATACTACCTTTTACAATATAAATTCCTCTTTCAGAATGTTCTTTCGGTAGTTCAAATTTGGTTCCTTTATCTATCTGCGCATGAATATAGAATAGTGGCGAATGTGTTTTTACATTGTTTTTGAGGCCATAAGCATTTCCCGCTATCAGGCGCATCCAGAATCCTTTATCCGTGTAGGTTTCCAGTACATCCGGCTTGTAATTGAAAAATTCAGGATCGGTTTCTTCCGCTTTTTCGGGCAGGGCTACCCAGGTTTGGAGCATTTCCAGTTCACCCTTGGCCAGCATGGCCGGGTTTTCAAATCTTTCGGAATGCGAAATGCCTTTTCCGGCGGTCATCCAGTTCACTTCGCCGGGTACAATTACCTGTTCCACACCAATGCTATCGCGATGGGTTACCCGCCCTTCGAGCAAATAAGTAACGGTTGACAACCCTATGTGCGGATGAGGCAAAACGTCCATGGCCGGGATTTGTTCGGGTGCTAATTTTACCGGCCCGGCATGATCCATAAAAATAAAAGGACCTACCATGCGCTTTTTTCTAAAGGGCAATATACGGCGTACACTCAGGCCGGTACTCAACGAAGCTTCGCGTGCTTCAATAATTATTTCGGGCATTACATTTTCTTTAAAATGAACTAATTCAAT
>JBIQMB010000218.1:0-5967 GCA_044463745.1 Chitinophagaceae bacterium
AACTTAGGCTCATTATGCTGAAATAATTGAAAAAAAAATAAATAAATTTTTTCAGGGAAGGATTCAACGTGGTGAACTTTGACCCGCTACTCAGTCTCAAGTTTTTGAGCATTGGTTTTAAAAGAGATACGGAGATATGGCGTTGATTTTGCTTTTGTAAATCAGTGGACACTTCTGTTTTTCATATTTTTTTCAGGCGCACAAATTTTACCGCCTGAAAATCTCATCTAAATGATACTGCAAAAACTCCTTTTTAGGATGGTATTTGTTGGGCAGAGAAATTTTAAGGCCATCGAACGGAGAAAAGTGTTTCAAATAGTAATCTTCCTCTTTTTTATCTGCCAGTTCTTTTGACAATAGGATTTCAAATCTTTCATTAATAGCAATCAGTCTTTTATCGAAAGCACGATCATATAAGGGTGAGAGGCAAATGCCATTTTCCGGATTTAGTCTCTCGTTTTCGTTTTGGCTCCATGGAATGATGTGGCTGGCCAAAAGCAAATCAGAAATATCTATCCCCGTTATGGCACATTTACCATTATAATTGGCTATTACAATTTGCCGAAATACATTTTGATTTACCCTCGTTTTGACCTCTCTTATTTTGTCTTCTCCTTTTAAATGGTGCGTGCCGGTCAAGTCTTCCCAAAACTTTCTTTCTATGGATGTTTTCTCCTTTTCGGCGAGTATTCGCTCACTTTCAAAAAGTAACGCTTCTTTGTTTTGAATAAACTCGTGCCAAATAGGTTCTACCTGCCTGCGGCCTCCAGGCAGGCCTATAACACCGCGCTGCTGGTGAAAGGGATCAACGCTTGCAAAATTGGTTAATCGCATGGCAATGGAATTGACCGTACGGCCAAGAAGTCCGGCTAAGTGAATAACCTCTGGAGTTCTGGAATGCATTTTTCCAAACGGAAGTTTAAGATATAGATTCAAAGCCAAGATCAATTCATCTCTTGACCATAATTTGTTTTTCGCCATATCATAATGTTGTTAGCGCAAATTAAAAAACTCTGAAGGCGGCGACAAATTTGACTAACCGTTATTCCTGCACGTGTTTTATCGGGTAACGATAGAGGGGGCTTATCTGTGCTTTTCCATTAGCCTGCGCATGCCATTCTTTTGCTGTAACTTTTCTATTTCTTAAACAAACTCCATCCGCGAAAAATCCTTTCCCAAAATCTTGGTGTCATTCGCGCCAAGCCAGTTATGAAGCAGGGTGGCATACACCGTCCGGAAGTCGATTGAAAATTTCATGTCTCCATTGTCGAGGTTTTCAAGATCGGGCATGCCATTAATCAATCCCTTTTGTTTGAGCCCGCCACCGGCTAAAAACATGCAGTTGGCCGTACCATGGTCGGTGCCGCCACTTGCGTTTTGCGATACGCGGCGGCCAAACTCGCTAAAGGTCATTAAAACGACATCCTCGAACCGGCCGTTTTTTTTCAGGTCATTGAAGAATGGTTTAAGGGCGTTGTTGAGATCGGTAAATAATCTTTTCTGCTGTGGTGCCTGGTTTACATGGGTATCAAAACTTCCGATACTGACATAGTAAACCCGGGTATTGATATCACTCAAAATAAGGGATGCGATCGTTCGCAGGTTCTTACCGATGGAGCTATTGGGATAGTCTTCGGTACTACGGTACCTGTTGCTTTGCTCGTAGATATAATCGGCGCTGCTAAGGGTTTCGTTCAGTACCTTATACAAATAATCCGTACACGATCCGTCCATTGTATGAGATTCATTCATTTGCCTGAAAAACTTTTCATTGCTGTTTTGAAAGAGTTTTTTGGGATCGGTCAGCGCAAGCCCTTTCCTGTCTTCTCCTTTCATGGCAAGGCTTAATATATCATCTATCTCAAGCGCCTGAGTAGGATGGCCACAGTCCTTGCATTGCGCATCCAGATAGCGGCCTATCCATCCTGAGGTTAGGTATTGGTTGCTGTCGCTGGCGGTTTGCCAGATATCCATACTCCGAAAATGCGAATGGTCGGGATTGGGATATCCAACGTTGTTCAAAATGCCCAGGCTTCCATCATCATACAATTCTTTAAAGTAAGTGAGGGCCGGGTGCAAGCCTGCATCGTCAGTTAAGGCAAGGGCATCATTTTTTGAGATTCCGATACCACGGCGACCCTTGTAATAAATGTCGTTTCGAACCGGAATGATCGTGTTCAGGCCATCATTGCCTCCGCTCATTTGCAATACGACCAATACTTTATTTCCGGGCGGAACCAGGTTTCCCTTCCCCAGTGATCTTAAAAATTTTGGCAGGAATATACTGGCCGATGCCATGGATCCGATCTGCAAAAACTCTTTTCGTTTGATAAGCATAAAATAAATTTTTTTGTGAGGTGAGATGGTTAACACAACTGATATTCGGGTGTACTCATGGTGTCTATTATTACAGAGCGGATGTAAGCGGTTCTTGATGTAGAATCAGCATAGCGGTTGATAATAGTACCGGGTACCCTGTCATTGCTTTGCAAAAGAAAACCGGAAATGGCCGGTAATAAATCTTCTCTGGAAATGTTGCTGAAATTTGCGGCAATGGCGTCCCAATCAATAGTGGCACTGACCTGATAGGTGCGGCTTTTGCTGGTTCCTTCCTTGCCCATCATTACATCGTCATCATCTTTTGATTTGATGGAGAACGAATCGTTTTGGGTAATGATTTGTGGCAAACGCATTCGCCAGATAATGGAGCTGCTGTCTATCCAGCTTTTACCTCCCGGCCATCCGGCTACATTCGGGGGGTAAAACAAAATCTGTCCCAATGTACGCTGAAACACAAGCTGTATCTGCGGCCTGGCAAGTTGTAACGGTACCATTCTCTGAATCCCTGCCATTAATTCTACCGGCGACTTGATGCGCGTGCCTATAATTTCTTTATCATAAAACCATTCTGATGTGAAGATGTCTTCCATCAGTTGAAGAATATTGTAATTGCTTTGATAAAAGCGTTCTGCAAGCCTTTTGATATGCTCCTCATTCACCTGGTCATTCACGAAAAATGTGTAAATCTTTCGGGTAAGAAAATGGGCTGTTGATTTTTGTTCCAGGATGATGTTCAGAATGTCGTCGCCATCAAAGTTTCCCGACCGGCCCAAAAATGTTTTGTTTCCGGTGTCATGTGCATTCTGCCGGCTTACAAATTCTCCGCTTAAATTAAACCCCCAGCCGGTATAGGCGCGTGCGCTTTCGCGGATGTCTTCCTCGGTATAGTTTCCCCGACCCATGGTGAACAGTTCCATGACTTCCCGCGCAAAATTTTCGTTCGGATGCTTCTTTTTATTTTGCTGGTTATTTAAAAAGGAAAGCATGGCCGCCGATTTGCTGACTCCTCTTAACAAGTCACCGAAATTTCCTAATGCATTTTGCCTGATTACGTCCAGCAATTGCTGCTGATAAAAGATATTGATGACGCGACATGCGAAGTGTCCGTGCCAGAACAAACTCATTTTTTCGCGGAGCTGGGCGTCGCTGCGGATCATCTCCCTTAACCAGTAAAGATTCAGGCTGTTCAGGTCTTCAACAGACTGTTTTCGTTGTTGCCTCTGAGCTTCTTTTTTTTGCTCTGCCGATAAATTTTCCATCCTGATGGCATCATTGACACCTTTTAGCAAACCATCGACGGTGCCCGTTGCCACGTCAATGTAAGCCGGAGATTTAGATGATCCTTTTTTAAGAAGTTGCCACAATTGATGAGGTTTGGTATGGTGGAGCTGGATGGCATTTTCGACGACAGGCCCAAAGCCGGCGCGCCAAAGAAGGTGCTGATTTTTTAATTGGTTGAGGGGCATAATTGCTGGGTTTAAAAATCTTTCGGTTGACGTGGTTTTTCGGATAAGGTTTAATCATGTGCGAAAAAACAGTGGGATAAACGCGCCGCACAACACAAATTGGCTTCTACAATACATGGGTTTCGTTTTCCTTTTAATAAAATTAGGAAAAATGAGAGGAAATAGGGAGCTGGATTTTTTATTTCACAAGGGCGATCTGATTGAACAAAATCCATTTTTCGCCTATGGGATATCTCTTGTAATCCTTGGAAGGATCCGACTTTGTTAAGCTTGATGTAAAATATATTCGTCGCAAAGAGATTATTATTTCAGGAGTTTAATCCGATGAGATTTTTTAAAAAAATGGCATTCTGTATGATACATTTTTTGTGGATGGAAGTTGAGAAACCGGCTTTGTGAACGTACTGAAAAATCGCGCGATTTTGGTATAAATTAACATCCGGATATTGATTAACCTCTATACTTTTATGTAGAATTTTAAAACAAAAAACAATGAAAAAATTCATCTTAGCAATCCTCTTTCTTGTAGGATCTGTTGCATTTGTCAATGCACAAACCAAACCAAAGGCAACCTCTCCGAAGGCTCAGACTTCAACCGTTCAGAAAGCAAAAACCGAGAAGCACACGGCCGCAACTGTAGCTCCTGTTTCGCCTGCGAAAGCAAGCACATCAGTTGCCAAATCTTCTAAAAAAGAAGAAGCAACTTCTACAGCTAAAGCTGAGAAGGTTACGGCACACTCCGGCAAAAAACATCTGAAAGCAGACGGTACTCCGGACAAAAGGTACAAAGAGAACAAGGTAAAGACTCCTGTAAAGAAAGACGGAACCCCGGACATGAGATATAAAGAAAATAAGAAAGCCCAATAAAGCATTGTCTTTAAAAGACTTGACAAAGGACAGCATCAGCATGGTGCTGTCCTTTTTTATTTACGAAAACTTTCGTTGATGGCAGCAATCCCTTTGGTTTTAAATCTAAATTACCGATTCATGCTGGATGTTGATTAAATATTTTACACATAATTTCATAAAGTTCGGGATGCCGCTGCTTGAAGTCTTCGGGCATATTAAAAAAGTATTCTGAAACAACTGCAAAGAATTCAGCCTGATTATAGGAGGCATAGGAGTCAATGTTTGACTGATTTTCGATGATAAATTTCATGTTTTCTTTCATTAGTTCATTCCACTTATCATTTGTCTTTCGATTGGTCAATACTTCAGGTAATCCATCCACATACCCATCGGCTTTATCAAGCAGGTGAACAAATTCATGAATTCCCGTATTCCTCATGGAGGGCGGGGAATGAAACCCGGAGTGTAGGGCAGGCCTGGAAAGGATCATCACGTTTTGCAACGGTCCGTTACCCACCATTCCTAAAGTATCTCTTTCGGTGCCGTGGGCAAGAAATTCACTTTTATTAAAAGAGGCAGGGTATAGCAATACGTTGTTTAAAAAGAGGTAACCCCAGTTTTTATATCCGAAAGAAGGAATAACGGCGCTTGCAGCTACAAGCAGTCTATCCAGATCAGTAATGGTGATACCGACTCCTTCTATTTTAACATGATTTAAAAAATCGGTGATCCTTTTTTCGAAATCAGGTTTTCGGTCTTCAGATAGCTTTCGGTAAAAGGCTACATGGTCGTTGAGAATTTGGTTAAAGTTTTCAGGCAGTTGGGTTTTTTTCTTTGGGCGTTTATAAAATATAAGAAATGCCAAAATTAGCGCGATAACAGCAAGGGCGATGTAGGGAGTTGTATTCATAACGAAATTAGAGCTAATGTACGAAGAAAGTCGGATGATAAGGTCGGATATAGCAGAGGGGGCTTTACAGTTATTTCGAATGATGCCCGTAGAGTGCCAGACTGTAAGATGGGTGGATAAGGCGAGTCGAGAAATTCGCTTGAGGACAAAGAACGGTGCTTGTAGTTTCAGGCAGACCCTATTGTAGCAAGGAGATTTCTCCGCTCTCTTTGGAATTGTAAATGAATTTGGCTTTGGTGTGGCTCGGTCAAAATGACGTTAGGGTGAGAGGTTAACCTGTAAGGTTGCGTGTGGGCGTTGTGCGAAGGGGAAACCTGACAGGTTGAGCGGGGGGGCTTCTTCCCACCTGTCAGGTTTTTGCTCGCCCTCAAAGCCAGTGCGCAACCAGACAGGAGGGATGGT
>JBIQMB010000219.1:0-5965 GCA_044463745.1 Chitinophagaceae bacterium
AAACAGCCTGTTAAATTTGAAGGATAAAACAATATATCTTAGGTCGGAAGATTTGCAGGATTTTTTTTATCGTAAATTAGTCTTTGAAAAAAATAAAAGACACAGACTTCGCATATGAAATACTTAAGCACACTTTTTATATTCTTTTTTGTTTATTCCGTTTCATTCGGCCAGGATATCATTTATTCCCAACCCGATAATAACGACACCCGGAATATGAGCTTTGAAATTATCGGAAAGGTGGATGGCAATTTCCTTGTTTTTAAAAACATTCGAAACCGAAATTCAATCAGCGTTTACGATAATCAGATGGTTCAACTGGATAATGTCAATCTCAAATTTCTCAATGATAAAACGCTCAATGTTGATTTTGTAAGTTATCCTGATCATGTGTGGATGATCTATCAATATCAAAACCGGAATATTATTTATTGCAACGCCGTGAAAATTAATGGTGAGGGCAAATTACTTTCGGACCCGATAGAACTTGATACGAGTTCGGTTAACTTTTTTGCAGATAAAAAAATATATACCACCATTGCCAGCGAGGATAAGAGCAAGATCATGGTTTTTAAAATCCAGAAGAAGAATGATAATTTCAACTTTACCACCCTCTTGTTTGATGAGAACCTGGATTTAATACACAGGTCAAGAATAGAGACCGAATATCAGGATAGAAAATATGTATTTAGCGATTTCTTTGTTACCAATGAGGGCAACTTTGTCTTCACCGCCGGGAATAGATCCAACACCAGAGATTACATAGAAAATCTGCTCCTCGTAACCAAGTCGCCCAATGAAGATAATTTCGAAGAAACGGTCATCAATCTGAATGATCGGTACGTGGATGAAATCAAACTGAAAATCGACAACAAGAACAATCATTACCTGCTGAACAGTTTTTATTACCTCACGCGTAGAGGCAATGCCGAAGGGCTCTTTACGGCGGTATTAGATCAGGGCAGCAACGCACTCGTTTCGCAAACCTTCGCAAAGTTTGATAATGATTTAAAGGCCGGTCTTAAGAGTAAGGGTAATCCGAAAACGGCTCTGAACGACTTTTTTATCAAAAATGTGATCTTGAAAAACGATGGAGGTTTTCTTCTCATGGCCGAAGATTTCTACAGTGAATCACGCTACTCGCCCTGGAACCGCTGGGATTATCTGTACGGCTACTCTCCCTATTTTTCGCCTTACTATTATTATTCGCCATACTATTCTCCTTTTTATTATGGAAATCCATATTACAGAGGCGGGAACGATACCAGATATTATTACAACAATATTCTTGTAATGAGCCTTGATAGCACAGGTAAATATGATTGGACCAAGATTGTTCCGAAAACGCAGTTTGACGACCAGTCGGATAATAACCTGTCGTATGCGCTTATGATAACCGGCGGACAATTGCATTTCCTTTTTAATGAATTATCGCGCCGTACGCAGATTCTTACGCAAAGAACGATTGACGGAGACGGAAATATCGGAAGAAATCCACCCATGCACAATCTGGATCGTGGCTATACCTTTATGCCCCGATATGCAAAGCAGGTGAGCGCTTCAGAGATCATCGTACCATGCATCTATCGTAATTATATCACATTTGCTAAGATTCAGTTTTAAAGATTGTAAGGGATAAACCTAACAGGTTTTGGAAACCTGTTGGGTTTTCAGCCGTCCGGCTGCTTTACCGGCACATTCCAAATCATTTGTATCGAACTTCATATTTTGGATTAATTTTAGCCCTTTATAATTTTAGCTTGTGACAGGTATTTTCAGATCCAATAATCCATTAAATGCTTCGATTCTTTTCATTTATGGTTTGCTGCTAAAGCTGCCGTACTTTATGAATATGCCGGAGCTGAAACCTCAGCCCTCAGATGGTTTTCTATTTAATGAGATCATGGAGCTTGTAAATCCATTTCTTACCGGCTGGCCTTTTCTGGTTGCTACCATTACCTATTTATTGTTGTTCACCCAGGCGCTCACGGTCAATTATTATATCAATTCGGAAAAGATGGTGACGAAGCCCAATTTCCTGGTGGCTATGTCTTATCTGCTTATTACATCTCTTTTTCCGGAATGGAATATTTTGAGCGCTACACTCATTGTCAACACCATTCTGTTATGGATAATCGGTAAGATGCTCAGGTTGGCAAGTACCCATAAACCCAAGGAAACGCTATTCAATCTTGGGTTTGCGGTTGGCATCTGCTCCTTTTTGTATCTGCCATCCGTTTTCTTAATACTGGTCGTGCTTGTAGGGCTTACCATTGCCCGGCCGCCTAAACTTGCCGAATGGGCACTGGTTTTTCTTGGGTTTATCACTCCATGGTATTTCCTGTTTGCATGGTTGTTTTTCACGGATAGAATTTATGCGTTCTATGCGGGTCATCTCAATTTTGATTTACCCGAAGTCGTCTTTTCAAACCTTTTGTATTTTAAAATGGCATCCATCCTGGTGTTGTTTCTCACCGGAACCTACTTTATGCAGGCTGAAATGAAGAAGCAAATCATCCAGGTCCGAAACCGGTGGGCGATGACCCTTGCCAGCGTTATCATTGTTTTTTTTATTCCGTTCATGAATGATAACAATGGCTTTGCTGACTGGATTATAACCATATTGTTTCTGGCCCCTTTGGCAGGAATCACCTTTTTTTATATGGGTCCGCGCTGGCTGCGCATGATTTTACATTGGTCAATCGTTGCCCTGGTTCTTTTTACCCAATATTTATAGACTATTCGTCTTAACTTTGCATCCTAAAATCTGTAAAGAAATGAAATTCGGCGTTGTTGTTTTTCCCGGCTCTAATTGCGATCAGGATATGGTTAATGCATTGAAAGAGCTCGGTCAGGATGTAAGAACAATCTGGCATAAGGATCAGGATCTTTCCATGTTTGCCCAGGATGACTGCATCGTTTTGCCCGGTGGTTTTAGCTACGGCGATTACCTGCGTTGCGGCAGTATCGCGCGTTTTAGTCCGGTAATGGAAAGCGTAATAAAATTTGCCAATGAAGGAGGTAAAGTGCTGGGCGTGTGTAACGGATTTCAGATTCTTTGCGAAAGCGGATTGCTGCCGGGTGTATTGTTACAAAATGCGAATACGAAGTTTGTTTGCAAAAATGTATTCCTGAAATCAGAAAAATCCGGATCTGTTTACAAAATTCCCATTGCTCACGGCGAAGGAAGATACTATATCGACGCAGCAGGCCTGGAAGAATTGGAAAAAAATAATCAGGTAATTTACAGATACTGCAATGAGCAGGGAGATATTCATGATAATTTTGTTCCCAACGGTTCTATTAATGGTATTGCCGGTATTGTAAATGGAGCAGGAAATGTGTTTGGGATGATGCCACATCCTGAGAGAGCCTGCAATCCTTTGCTGGGTAATCTGGACGGACAAAAATTGTTTGAAGAACTGTTTGATCTGGCTCTTTCTCCGGCTTGATAATTATTGATCCTTTTTCTCTATTTGATCAGGGTATTTTTATGACTCAATCGGAATACCTGTTTCCGTGAAAATCCTGCGAAGATCATCGACCTGGTTTCCGGTTTGCAAAACACCTATTTGCCTCAACTTCTTTCCTTTAAGATATAAAGTGACCGTAGTACTTTTCTTCTTCTTTCCGTGGTGGAAATCGGCCGATTTTATATTTTCAAGCAATATCAAATTGTCAACGGTTTTTAACTGATGCCTGTTGATTATAATAAGCACAAGAAACCCAACCAACACGATTAACCCTATTCCGGTCAGCAAAGGGTTTCCATCATTGTAAGCACTCCAGGCCATGAGTCCTGCCAGGATGGGTGATACAATGCAGAGCAACAGGAACGAAGACCTTCGTTTTTGGGCACTGTCAGTTATGAAGAGGGTGGTTTTGCTTACATCTAATGTCCCATCTACGAGTGTAAAATGATTAAGTTCCATGTACGTAATTTATTTCAAGGCCAAATGTTTAGCTCCGGTCATATTCAAACTGTTTGATCTGGTCAACCAAATATTTCACACTTTCAATAGAAACGGCGTTGTAAAGTGAGGCTCTAAACCCGCCTACACTGCGGTGGCCTTTTATGCCATAGATTCCTTTTTTAGATGTGAAATCGAGAAACTCTTTTTCTACCTGCGCATCTTTTGCTACAAAAGTGACATTCATAAGGCTGCGATCCTCTGTTTGTGCAGTGCCTTCAAACAATTTACTGTTATCGATCGCTTCATAAAGCATTCGTGCTTTTTCGCGATTTATAGACTCCATCGCTTCCGGCCCTCCGTTTTTCTTCAGCCACCGGAGCGTGAGCATGGCCACGTAAATCGCAAAAACCGGAGGTGTATTCAGCATACTTTTGGCTTTGATATGCTCTCTGTAATCCATGATGGGCGGAATGCCGCGGTTAATCCGACCCAATATATTTTTATTGACAACCACAAGCGAAACCCCCGCCGCACCTATATTCTTTTGCGCTCCGGCATATATCAGGTCAAAAGAATTGAAGTCAAGAGTTCGACTTAAAATATCACTCGACATATCAGCCACCATCGGAACGGGTGAAGCCGGAATCTGATGATATTGGGTACCGTATATGGTGTTATTGGTCGTTATATGAAAATAGCGTGAATCCGCCGGAATCTGATACTCTTTCGGAATATAATTGAAGTTTTTATTCCCACTCTGTGCTACAATATTTACCCGGCCAAAATAACCGGCTTCCTGGATAGCTTTCTTACTCCATACGCCCGTGTGTACGATCGACATGGTGTCTGTACTATCAAGAAGATTCATGGGGATCTGCATAAATTGGGTTGTTGCTCCCCCGTGCAGAAATAAAACTTCGTGATTTTCGTCAAGCTTCATCAGGTCTCTGATCAATTGCCGCGCTTCGGCTACACAAGCTTCAAAGGGTGGGGTCCTGTGTCCTATTTCGAGGATAGAAAGTCCTGTATTATCGAAGTTTCTTAATTTTGTTTCAATCTCTTGCAAAACTTCGGAAGGCAAGTGCGAAGGTCCGGCGTTGAAATTATGTATCATTTGTAAAATTGTGCGATAAGAGTTGCAAAAGTAATCAAATCTGAAAGGTCTTTTTTTAATTTATAAATTAGGCTTATATTTAGCTCCTTCGATTCAATAGACCTGATTTGATTTTTTTTCGGAAAAAAAGGAAGGTTTCCTTCTTATTCCGTCTGTTCAGTACACCTATCGGTTCTGGTTTTAGTCTGAATACGAATTATGCTTCTATATATGTGTTTTCGCAATTTTTTAAATAACCTATTTATCTTTTCAGTTAACAAGCCTCTTTTATTCGGCTACTAATCTAAAATTATGTATAAACAACTTTGGAAAAAGTATGTACCGGTCGTAAGAATTTTGATGAAAAAGACCGGTGAAGAGACCCAGCTACTCGAATTAAACAAATTGGACTTTGAGGGTGCAGGTGTAAAAAAAACGAATTTCAAATTTAAAATCGAGTTTGTAAACGGGAAGGTTTCCAACATTATACATGACTCTCCTTTGGCTATGGAACTTGCAAGCCAGTTGCTTGAAAACGAGCCTACGCAGAATATTTTGAACGAAAAAGATTTACTGATTACGGTTAATTCGAAATACCAGATGATTATCAAGGCGATAGATGATTGATATGTGAGATCTGTTCTCCGATTCACCAAAGTGCAACGCCTTAGAGGATATCCCTCCCTACTCTTCGTGATGTTAGCGGAGCGCATCGCGAAGTTGAAATAAAGCAGGATTTTTAATCCTGCAACTAATTTAAAATTGTGTTTGTAAACGGCAAGATTTCCAACATTATACATGATTCACCTTTGGCCATGGAACTTGCAAGGCAGTTGCTTGAAAACGAGCCTAAGCAGAATATTTTGAACGAAAAAGATTTGCTGATTACGGACACCGCCATTGTAAGGAGACCAAACGGAGAAAAGTAGGTTTCGCTAATCAACATCCTTGAGATTAA
>JBIQMB010000220.1:0-5957 GCA_044463745.1 Chitinophagaceae bacterium
TACTACACTTTTTTAATCGCGCCTTTGTAATGTGCTGATAATCAGTAAAAAAATTGTCCTAAAAAAATAATAGGCCATATTTTAAGCCTAAAAAAGGAGAAAACTGTTTGTTTCTTGCGGGATACGGATCAGGTATCCATAAAAAAAGGCATCTCGTGAAAGATGCCCTTTTTCAAAATCTATATTATTATAATTACTCAGCTACAATTTTACCTCTCATTGTACCCCAGTGACCAGGGAAGGTGCAGATAAAATCATAAACACCGGCTTCAGGTAATTTGAAAGTGATCTCATCGCTTTCGCCGGGGCCTAACATTTTAGTGTGTGCAACTACGTCAGCCAACATGTTTTGTGGGATGTGCTCGCTGTCTTTTGCAGTTACGGCTGCTTCACCAAATTCTTGTACATTCGTTCCCGGAAGAAGAATAACAGCGTTGTGAGACATAGCTGCTGCGGGCAGTTTACCTACATTGGTTAATTTCAATTTGACGTCCTGACCAGCCTTAACTTTAAACAAGGTCTTGTCATATTTCATTTGATCATCACCTTCCAACACGATATTGTCTGTAACGGCAACATCATCAATTCCCGGAATATCAGCTCCCGGAGCATTGGATGGAGTAGAAGTGGAAGTTGAAGTTTCTGTTTCCGGAGCTGTTGTTTCTGTAGCATCCGTGTCGTTTCCTCCACCGCAAGAGGCAAAGAATAAAGCCACTGCCAGTGCCGGAGCAAATAAAAGCCTTTTCATGGTAAAAATTTTTTAATTGTTTTTTTGAAGTTGCAAAATTAAGAGATTTCACCTCATTTTCGGAAATAAAAGATAAAAATGACCGAAATCTAACAATTGCAGATTTTGATAGAACTCAAATGTAGTGCCATTTATTTTTTCGGGTGGTTAGTTATTCAGTACATCTACAGATTAAGAGTCTTCAAAGTTGAGTCATTAAGATTTCTACATCCGGTAGTGGTTGCCTTTACGGTGTGTGGAAATAAATGCAAACCGATTATTTTATTTTCCATGAATGTGTATATGAAGTTTTATTTTTGGCGGTTTCACTTGTAAAGGCCGGCCTCCTTACCTCAGTCGGGGCTCACTGAAAAAATGAAGATTCTTGAAAATAAATGGATATTGTTGACCATCCTTGCTCTCACCTGGGGAAGTTCGTTTATTCTGATAAAGAAGTCGCTGATCACTTTTACGCCAGTTCAGATAGGCTCGGTGAGGGTTGCTGTTTCAGGTTTTATTTTACTTCCTTTCAGCCTGAAAGTTTTCCGAAAGGTTGATGGAAAAACAATTCGCTGGATGATACTGGCCGGAGCAATGGGTAACTTTATTCCGATGTATTTATTTCCGCTGGCTCAAACGCATGTAGCCAGTTCAATGGCCGGAATACTTGACTCGCTGGTGCCGGTTTTCGTACTTATCCTGGGCTATATCTTCTTTCGTATCAATAGTTCAATACTTCAATGGTTGGGGATAGCTCTTGGCTTTTCGGGTGCAGCGCTGTTGATGCGTGTGCCGGGGGCAGATTCAACCCAAACCCATGCAGGTTTTGCCTTACTGGTGGTGCTGGCCACGTTATGTTACGCGGGCAGTGCGCTGATCGTGAGCCGTAAATTCAGGCATATTTCGGCTGTTCATCTCTCCGCTGCCATTTATGCGATGTGGATGATTCCGGCGGTGCTGATCTTTCTTTTCTCAGACCTTGGTAATCTAAAGGCGGAAAACGTTCACTCCCTGTGGAGCGGGATCGGGTTCTTAGGTATTCTTTCGGTTATGGGTACTGCTCTGGCTATGTTGCTTTATTATAAGCTCATACAGATAACTTCCGCTGTTTTTGCCAGTACGGTTACATACCTGATACCTTTGGTTTCTATTTTCTGGGGATTGATGGAAGGGGAGCCCTTCACACTTTGGCATGCTGCCGGAGGCTTGTTGATCTTAACCGGTATATATATGGTTCAGGAAAAAGAGACTCCTGCCTTAAAAGATGATAGCAACGAAACAGGAGCAGGGGGTTAATAAAGAAATTTGCAAAATGAGAACCGGAGGTGCACTAAGCAATGTACATTTGCAATTATGAGTATCAACTGGATTTTCTTGATTGTGGGCGGCATTTTTGAAACGTGTTTTGCCATAAGTCTTGGTAAAGCGCAACATACATCAGGAAGAGAAATGTGGATGTGGCTGCTTTTTTTCATCATATCTGTTTCGTTAAGTATGTTCCTTCTCTTTAAGGCTATGGGGGGCGAAAAGCCTATCCCTGTTGGTACGGCCTACGCAGTGTGGGGCGCTATTGGGGCTACGGGTACCGTCATTTTGGGAATACTGTTATTCAATGAGCCGGTCACTTTCTGGCGTATGTTTTTTCTTTCCATGCTTGTAATTTCTGTTATCGGATTACAAGTGGTCAGTGGATAATTTTACTGGCTGATATTTCTTATAAATTATCCAAAAAATCTGTGCATTCCGGCGTGGAGACTTTCATTTAATAATTATGTTGCAATTTTGCACCCGTTCTATTTTTTGGCGTGCAGCAAATGGGCTTGCAGACCGATGAACATTATTTACACTGAAAACCTGTACAAGGAATGATTGAATGGATTAGGAACCCATGGCCCTGGTATGTGGCCGGGCCTTTGATTGGCCTTACCGTCCCCGCTCTTTTGATTTTGGGAAACAAAACTTTTGGCATCAGCTCTTCGCTCCGTCACATTTGTGCTACCTGTATTCCCGCCAAAATTCCTTTTTTTAAATACGACTGGAGAAAGGAATTGTGGAATCTTGTTTTTGTCTTCGGTATTTTTTTAGGCGGTGCCGTGGCCATGAATTTTTTGATGAATGCGCAACCCGTAGAAGTAGCTCCGGCATTGGCTGCTGAGCTTTCAAAATACGGAATTACCAATTATCAGAACCTTGTGCCGCTGGATATTCTGAGCTGGCAATCGCTGTTTACCATAAAAGGATTTTTGCTTATGGTTGTAGGTGGCTTCCTCGTTGGTTTTGGCACCCGCTATGCCGGCGGATGCACGAGTGGCCATGCCATCATGGGCTTATCTAATCTTCAATGGCCATCGCTGGTGGCTACGGTTTGTTTTATGGCCGGTGGTTTTCTGATGGCCAATCTCATTTTACCCTATATACTTTCTCTTTAAAAATTATTGATATTAAATGGAACAGGAACTTCAAGAACTCACCATTGCAGAAAAAACAAGAAAGAAAGAACATCCGGAATTCTCCGAAGAGGCAATGTGTGTTAACGAAAGTCATTTAGAGCACCGCTGGTATCATCGGTTAAAATACCTGGTTGCCGGTGTTTTGTTCGGTATTTTATTGGTGAAATCTGAGGTAATCAGTTGGTTTCGCATTCAGGAAATGTTTAGGCTTCAGTCCTTTCATATGTATGGGGTAATCGGGAGTGCGGTCGTTACCGGCATCATAAGTATCTGGCTGATTAAGAAATTCAATATCAAAACCATCTACGGCGAAAAGATAGAAATCAGCCCGAAGAAATTCAACAAAGGACAGATTTACGGTGGCCTGCTGTTCGGTTTTGGTTGGGCACTAACGGGTGCTTGCCCGGGACCGATTTATGCTCAGATCGGAACAGGTGCTACGGTTATCATCGTTACTTTATTAAGTGCCATTGCCGGCACCTGGGTGTATGGTTTATTAAGGGATAAGTTGCCTCATTGAGTTCGGTGGCAGTGCCGGAACTCGCGAAATCTCCCGCTCCGCGTTATTGTTTGCGAAGCAGGAGTTTCACCTTTCCAGGAAGCCTTTGCATGTTGGCTCTACAAGGAAAAAGACCAAAAAACTCATTCATTCAATGCCGGTTCTGTCTGGCTTACCGGAGCCTCATTTCCTGTTTGCATTTTTTCTGCCCGCTTTTTACAGGTAAGGCACAGCTCAGAATCACCGATCTTTCTAGCTTTCCAGGCATCTTCAACCGTTCCGCTAAACTGATCCCGGTTTTTAATATGCTGACAGTCGCTGAATAAGTGGTACTTGTTGCCCTGGCTGGTCCAAAACACATGATCCACACCATTATTGAGTTCCTTAATGTATTCTGTTTGGGCATTGATCTGCTCGGTATATTTTTCTACGGAAGGTGGATTAAAATCAATACCAAATATGGCAGCAATTGCCAGCGCCACAATGCCGATAGTTCCTGCAATTCCCTTGGTTTTACTATCCAGGTCTTTATTGGCAAAAATGAGAATAACCATGGGCAGAAATGATAGAACGGCCATGATGGCACCGAGCTGACTTTGGATAAAAAACCGCGTTTTATCCTTTTCGGATGCCGGATCGAGCCGATTGGCCTTTTTCCAAAGTAATGAACCTGTAACCGATAATACCAGAATAACAGCAATGGCCACGATAAGCCAGGTAAGCATTTCGTTATTGATAAGTTTTAAAATCGCATAGATTTGACCGCCAATAGCCAGCACCCAGGCAAGAATGGCGAATAGGCGTAGTTGTTTGGCTTGTGCTTTGGCCTCTGCCGTAGCTACAAAAACTTTTTTTTCTGTCATAGATGAAAGTTATGTTTAACTGACGAAAGTAATGTTTTTTATATTTATTCACCCTAACAATAGTGGATAAATTAATTGAATTTCTTTTTTTAGAAAAGACAAGAAAGCTTACCTTCGCATTGCTAACAAACAGACCACCCTTCGGGTTAGATTAGAGGCATCTGCCCCGGAATGATGAAATCACCTTTTTTAAGGTTTTATTTAGTTAAAATGAGCGGTTTTTCTTCAAAATTCTGCTAAAATTTGTGACGGGATTTATTTTTAACCCGTCTTTTTTAAAGAAAGTCTAAGATTATTGAAGTAAAAATGTTCTGTTTAAAAAAATATCGTAGCTTTGCAATCCTTTAAAATTCAGGGTACGTGTATTTTGTGGTGGGGTACCCATTTAAAGCAGCCTCATTTTTAAATATTTTAATTAAAATATGCCTTCAAACAACGTCGCTCCTGCCAAAAGAATCAGTTTCGGAAAGATAGAACATTTGGCAGAAACACCGGATCTTTTAGGGATCCAAATCCAATCATTTAAAGATTTTTTTCAATTAGAAACCACACCGGACAAACGTAATGTTGAGGGGCTTTTCAGGGTGTTTAAGGAAAACTTCCCGATTAGCGATACCCGCAACATCTTCATGCTCGAGTTTCTTGACTACTTCGTTGATCCTCCGCGCTATACCATCGAGGAGTGTATCGAGAGAGGACTAACCTATGCCGTTCCGCTCAAGGCAAAACTTCGCCTGAGCTGTAATGACGAGGAGCACGTGGACTTCCAAACCATTGTACAGGACGTGTTTTTGGGAAATATCCCATACATGACCCCTCGTGGTACCTTTGTGATTAATGGTGCCGAGCGTGTGGTAGTAAGCCAGCTTCACCGTTCGCCGGGTGTATTCTTCGGACAGAGTACACACCCCAACGGTACCAAAATATATTCAGCCAGGGTTATTCCTTTTAAAGGTGCCTGGATGGAGTTTGCTACAGACATTAATAATGTTATGTATGCCTACATCGACCGGAAAAAGAAATTCCCGGTAACCACGCTTCTGCGTTCCATCGGTTACGAAACAGACAAGGATATCCTGGAGCTGTTTGGCATGGCCGAAGAAGTAAAGGTGGATAAAAAATCACTTCAGGATCAGGTGGGCAAGCGCCTGGCTGCCCGCGTACTGCGTACATGGGTTGAAGATTTTGTGGATGATGATACCGGTGAGGTAATCAGCCTGGAGAGAAATGAAATCATGCTTGAGAGAGATACCGTGCTGGATGAAGACAATATTGCCATGATTCTGGAGCTGGATGTAAAGAGCATTTTCATACAGAGAGAAGAAGTAAGTGGTGACTTTGCCATTATATATAATACACTTAATAAAGATACCTCAAACAGTGAGATAGAAGCGGTTCAGCACATTTACCGTCAATTG
>JBIQMB010000221.1:0-5956 GCA_044463745.1 Chitinophagaceae bacterium
GTGAAAAAACCTCCTGGTGTTCCGGCTCGGGTTCGGGGCCAAAAAATAAAAATTCAGGAAAATAAAATTTTATAAAAAAATTATGCTAATTTGTGTAAATAATACACATTATAGAAAACCGAATAATTGTTCTTTTTTTAAAAATTAAATTTATGGGGTTATGAGAAAAGTCAGTCAATATAATCGTATCCGGACACTGGCCTTCCTGGGTTTTTTGATGTTGCTGTCGTGTACGGTTATGGCTCAAAATAAAGTAACAGGAAAGGTTACCGATTCCCAGACAGGAGAGGCCATTCAGGGGGTTACCGTGTCTGTTTCAGGAACGAATACGGCGACCCAAACGGACGCCGGCGGAAATTTTAGCATAGAGGCCGCAGGCGATGCAACCCTGCTATTTACATCCGTTAATTATGAAATGGTAGCCGAAAAGGTAGGTGGCCGCTCTAATATTTCTATTAAAATGGCCCCTTTGGTAGAAAGGCTTTCGGGGGTGGTCATTAATATTGGATATGGAACAGCGAAGAAGAGTGACCTGACCGGAAGTGTGGCTATTATTTCATCCAAAGACTTTAACGAAGGTCCGATAACAACGCCGGAGCAGCTAATAAGCGGCAAGGCGGCAGGCGTTTTAATTACACCAAATAATGGAGCACCGGGCTCGGGCAGTTCTATCCGCATTCGTGGCGGATCTTCTCTTAATGCGAGCAACGACCCGCTGATAGTAGTAGATGGCATGCCCTTATCCAACTCCGGAATCGCCGGCGTGGGCAATGCGCTTGCATTAATTAATCCCAATGATATTGCTACTTTCACAATATTAAAAGATGCATCGGCAACAGCCATTTATGGAAGCCGTGCATCCAATGGTGTTATTCTCATAACTACAAAAAAGGGCACACCGGGTAAACCACGTTTTAGTTTTACCACACAACTTTCGGCCGGGGAGTTAATCAAAAAGTTTCCGACCCTCAGTGTATCGGAATTTCGGAATCTGGTGAATACCTATGGTTCCTCTGCCCAGAAAGCCTTGCTTGGCAATGCGAATACCGACTGGCAGGATCAGATATACCGCACGGCCATCAGTACAGATAATAATCTAAGCGTTACCGGATCATTAAAAAACCTGCCGTACAGATTATCTGTGGGTTATCTGAACCAAAATGGGATAATAAAAACCAGTAACCTGGAGCGCATCAGTGCCGGATTGAACCTCAACCCTACCCTATTTAATGATCACCTCAAAATTGACCTGAATTTAAAATCTTCTTTTTCAAAATCCAGATTCTCGAACGATGGAGCCGTATGGGGAGCCATTCAGTTTGATCCGACGCAGCCGGTTTATTCAGGCAACAACCGTTTTGGTGGTTACTGGGAGCGACTGGATCCGTCCAATACCGTTACCGGATTATCTTCACTTTCTCCCAAAAATCCGCTGGGTACGCTTGAGCAGTATTACAATTTAGGAAATGCCAACAGACTGATTGCAAATGTGGCGCTGGATTATAAGTTCCATTTTTTCCCCGATCTGCGGGCAGTGGCCGATCTGGGATATGATATTTCCAAAGGGTTTGGAAATGTGACAGTAAACGACAGTGCAGCCATGAGTTATAAAGGCTTCAAGGCCGACGATGGCACCTACCATGGAGGAAGCAGAAGCCATTACGATCAAAGAATTAATAACTCTTATTCCAATTTCTATTTGAATTATTCTAAGAATATCAATTCAGAAAACAAATTAGAGATCATGGCCGGGGTTGAATATCAGCGATATTTTACCACCAACTATAATTTTAAATCCTACACATACGACTCTACCGTAACCAATACGCCTGCCTATCCGTTTGATAAGCCGGAAAACCGGATTTTGTCTTTCCTGGGAAGAGCCAATTATTCATGGAACAATATGCTCTTCTTAACCGCCAGTATGAGGAGGGACGGTACATCAAAATTTGCTCCTGCACAACGCTGGGGCAACTTCCCTTCAGCCGCTGTGGCATGGAAATTTAATGACCTTCTTTTCAAGGAGTCAGGTGCCGTGAATGAACTGAAATTGAGATTGGGCTATGGTGTAACGGGCCAGCAGGATGGCATCGGCAACTACGATTATATTTCTTATTATGATTTAAGTGATCTGAAGGCGCAGTATAGGTTTGGGAATGATTTTTACCGGATGTACCGACCCGGCGGTTACTATGCCAACAGGAAGTGGGAGCAAACAGCTACAACCAATATAGGGATTGATTACGGATTTTTTGACAACCGCGTTTCGGGTTCTATTGAATATTATTTCAAAAAGACTACAGATCTGCTTAACCAGATTACCCAACCCGCATTTACCAACTTTAGCAATACCATCGTAGCCAATGTGGGTAGCATGGAAAACAGAGGTGTTGAGTTTTCAATCAATGTACAACCCATCCGTACGAAAGATATCGTATGGGATGTGATGTTCAATACGAGTTATAATAAAAATGAAATCACCAAGCTGAGTTTTAATAAGGTAGAAAGCGACATCTTCCAGATTGCAGGCATTGGCGGAAACGGCGGTGTTCAGGCAAATGCACTTGGTTATCCAAGAGCGTCTTTCTATGTTTTTAAGCAGGTGTATGACGAAAAAACCGGAAAACCCATCGAAGATCTTTTCGTAGATTTTAACCGGGATGGTAAACTGAATACCAATGACCTGTATGTTTTCAAATCGCCGGATCCCAAAGTATTCTTCGGGTTCAGCACCCGATTTACTTACAAAGAATGGGATATCAGCACAAGCCTGAGAGCCAATGTGGGTAACTATGTTTACAATCAGGCAGCTACCAACAGCGCCATCAGTAAGTTTCTGTTTTCATCTTATTTAGGAAATAACAGTCCGGATGTACTTACCACCGGATTTGTGGGACAGGGAGATTTTTATCAGTCAAATTATTATGTTCAGAATGCTTCATTCCTGAAGATGGATAATTTAAATATTGGTTACGATTTCGGATCACTTGGTAATGGTAAACTGAGATTACGGGCTAATGCTTCTGTTCAGAATGTCTTTGTGGTTACGAATTACAAAGGGATTGACCCTGAAGTTGGTAACGGAATAGATAACAATCCATATCCAAGACCAAGAACCTATTTATTAGGAATCGGATTAAATTTTTAAAACTAATTGAAAAGAAATCTTTATGAAAAGAAATACTTTAATAAATGGTTTGTTGGCCGGGGCGATATTGACGTTTTCGGTATCATGTAATAAATTATTAGACCTTACGCCAACCAACGGAGTTACGGCTGATGTAGCTTATAGCACGCCACAGGGCTACAAGGAAGGATTCGCAAAACTGTATGGTGCATTTGCTCTTACTGGCAATCAGGGCCCGGCAGGCAGTCCGGATATCAGTCCGGTTACGATTGATGAAGGTAACTCTGATTTTTTGAGGATGTTTTGGATCGTTCAGGAGTTGAGTACAGATGAGGCCATCGATAATGCATCGTGGAACAGCAGTACGGATGCGGGTCTTCACGACTTCCATAATATGAACTGGGGCGCAGGCAACGCCCTCCTTAAAGGGTTGTACGTACGGTCATCCTATCAGATATTGCTTTGCAATGAATTTATCAGGCAATGCAGTGATGCCAACCTGTCCAAGCGGGGCATATCCGGTAAAAGTGTGGACACCATCAAGTCCTATCTTCCCGAAGCAAGGTTTTTAAGAGCGTTTCAATATTGGGTATTGATGGATGTGTTTGGTAATGCCGCCTTTGCAACAGAGAATGATGCCATAGGAGCAGAGTTGCCAAAGCAGATTAAGAGGGCCGACCTGTTTAATTATGTGGTATCCGAGCTGCTCGACATTTCGGATAAGTTACCGGCTCCCCGTACCAATCAGTATGGAAGGGCAGATCAAGCCGCAGCGTGGTCTTTGCTTTCACGGGTTTATCTGAATGCTGAAGTGTACACCGGCAGTCCCAAATATGACTCAGCGCTTATCTATTCTAAAAAAGTAATTGATGCAGGATATAAATTGGAGACGAATTATCAGTGGCTGTTTTTGAACGACAATCATCTGTGTACCAATGAACTCATTTTTACCATAAACTATGATGGGCAAAAATCACAAAACTATGGAGGTACGAATTATATCGTATATGCGGGATCGTCGGGCGTGATACCTATTGATACCATCGGTGTATCGGGCTGGGGTGGAAATCGTGTAACGAAGAATCTTCCGAATCTGTTTCCGGATTACACCGGCGCGGCCGATAAAAGATCACTATTTTACACCAAGGATCTGAAAATAGACATTGTAGATCGGACGGTGGATGGATTTTTTGCCATTAAGTTTAAGAATGTCAACAGGGATAAGAGTCTGGGATACTCAACCGGAGGCAACCTGGGTGTAGGTATTGACATGCCTTTATTCAGATTGGCCGAGCAGTACCTTAATTACATTGAAGCTGATATCAGAAAGAATGGAACGGCTTCCGCAACTTCCATTGAATATTTTAACCTGATCAGGGAAAGGGCTTACCAAAACAATTCAGGAAATGTGACCTCGATCTCCCTGCCGGAAATTATCAAGGAGCGCGGACGTGAGTTATACTGGGAGGGCTTCAGGCGCACGGACCTCATCCGCTTCAATCAATTTACTACATCTGATTACTTATGGCCCTGGAAGGGAAATGTGCCCAACGGAACCGGTGTAGAAGCTTACAGGAATATTTATCCCATTCCTGCTCCCGAAATACAGTCCAACGGTAACTTAATTCAAAATCCGGGTTATTAGACCATAAAACGATTATTTATGAAAAAGTTTTTTTATCTTTTATTAGGCGGATTTATTTTCCTTCTGAGTTCATGCGAAAAGAAAGAAGTGCAAGCCTATTTCAAGGGTGGTACACAGCCGGTACTTACGGGTACTACCAATACCGGAACGCAGGCCATTACTTTATCTCCTGCGGATAGTGCCAAAGTAGCGCTGTCATTGTCATGGACCAATCCGGAGTATAAGTTCAGTTATGGAACCAGCAGCCTGGATGTGGCTTACTTTGTAGAAATAGATACGGTAGGGAGTAATTTTACCTTTAGCAATCGCTATCAAACCACCATCAATCGCGACCTGAAGTTTGAAATGACAGGGGGTATGATTAATACGATTCTTACCAACGTGATGGGTCTGGCTACGGGCGTACTTCATAATCTGGAAGTACGACTGGGTTCGTATATCGTAACAAGTGGCCCGGGTGTTGATACGCTGTATTCCAATACGCTAAAGGTGACGGCTGTTCCATTTGCTCCACCGCCCTTGGTGGCATTACCCACTACCGGCGAATTGTATATTGTAGGAGGAGATGCGAAATTGGGAAACTGGCAAAACGGAGGAAATGATTTCGCATATCAGGATCAGAAATTTACCAAAGTAACGGATACACATTACACCATTACGGTCGAATTATCCGGTGGAGACAATACGACAGATGCCAACCAGTTTTTATTCATACCCAAGTGGGGCGACTGGAGTCATAAGTATGCCTGCAAAAAAACAAATGAGCAACCAACTACCGGCGGAAAATTCGGGTACGACTGGTCGGATAATTTTCCTGGGCCTCCGGCGGCCGGAACCTACAAGTTTGATCTTGATTTTCAACTGGGTACCTATACAGTCACAAAGCTTTAATGAAATTAAAATTTGATTATGAAAGGAATATTAAAATCAACAATAGTCATGCTTTCCACGGCCATGATTTTATTAAGCGGCTGTGATAAGTTGGATGATCTTCCGTTTACTCAGGGAGCGAAAGACTTTACGGCAGCGGCTGCTGCAACCAGCATTGCGCCTGCCATTGCTGATTCGAACAATCTGGCTCTCAAATTATCGTGGACCAACCCGATGTACGCCATCGACTCATCTTCCGTAAAATATATTATCGAAATAGATTCGGCAGGGAGAAATTTTTCGCAGGCAATTAC
>JBIQMB010000222.1:0-5951 GCA_044463745.1 Chitinophagaceae bacterium
TTCATAAATTTAACAACTAAATTTAAATGGGTAGCGAAAATTTGAAATGCACCCGAACAATTAAACAAGCTAATTTATTGGCAATTATGATTTTCCACAATGAAGAGGTTATTCTTGATAAGGATACCATACCTTTCAAGTGGTGAAGCCCTCAAAATATCACCTCTCTTTCCATCTGTTGTAATACCAGGTCTTCTAAAATTTCTATCCAAAAATCCTTGCCATCTTTATTGCTTATGAATTCGTCAACCTGTGATTTTGTTATTACTTTCACGATCGTTTTCTTCAAAGCCTGTATGGTCAGCGGAGAAGGTTTACCGGTCAGGAAAGAATCTAAGGGCACAATGATATTATCGGTGTATCTAAACCGGATAACTTGTTCTTCCTCACCATCCTGAACAAAAACCCGCATGCTTCCGCTTTGAATGTAATACACATTTTGGTCAATGCTGCCATGGAGTTTAAGAAAATCATTTCTTCGCAGTGTCACTGTCTTTTCCGATAATTCTATGATTTCTTTCATTTGTTAATTGTGTTAATCAGAAGATTGAAAGCTGAGCGAAAGCAAATTTTTACGGCATTCCCTCTTTTACGCTTTTATCAAAATTAATTGGTACTGCGGATATACTTAGTCCTACAAAACACACTTTTTCAGTATATCAAAAGAATTTCCATAATTCTTCTTACTTTGCCGCTCTACCCTCAAAAAGAATCAAAAAGGAGGGAAAAACCAAACGGAAAACTAACAATGAACCCATCAAATCATAATAAACTTGTTTCTTTTATTTGGTCTATTGCTGATGATTGCCTGCGAGATGTTTACGTCAGAGGAAAATATCGGGATGTTATCTTGCCGATGACAGTACTGCGACGGTTGGATGCTCTGCTTGAACCAACCAAGGAAGCGGTTCTGGAAGAAATTGCTTTTCAGCGAAACGAAATGAAGTTTACTGAGTGGGATGAGAGCGGTTTACGTCAGGCATCGGGTTACGTATTTTATAATACAAGTGTGTGGACTTTACAGAGGCTTCATGATACGGCTACAAACAATCAACAAATCTTACTTGCAAACTTTGAAGATTACCTAAACGGTTTCAGCACCAATGTAAAAGAGATTATTGGTAAATTTAACCTTAAAGCTCAGGTAAGACACATGGCAACAAAGGATGTACTCCTCAATGTCCTTGAAAAATTTACTTCTCCTCATATTAATCTTACACCCTTTGAAAAATTGGATCCCGATGGGCGAAAGATGCCATCGCTTTCCAATCTTGGAATGGGATACGTTTTTGAAGAACTTATCCGAAAATTTAACGAGGAAAACAATGAAGAAGCTGGTGAACACTTTACACCGCGAGAAGTGATTGAGTTAATGACCCATATCATTTTTGAACCCGTAGCGGGTAAACTTCCACCGGTAATAACCATTTACGATCCGGCATGTGGAAGTGGGGGAATGCTAACAGAATCTCAGAATTTTATTAAAGATGAGGAAGGGAAAATAAAAGCTTCCTGCGATGTGTATTTGTACGGAAAAGAGATCAACGATGAAACCTATGCGATTTGTAAATCGGATATGATGATCAAGGGTAATGACCCGGAGAACATTCGGGTTGGTTCCACATTAGCTACCGATGAGTTTGCCGGAAAAACCTTTGATTTCATGCTGTCGAATCCGCCTTACGGAAAGTCATGGTCGAGCGATATGAGATATATAAAGGATGGGAAAGATATCATTGATCCGCGCTTCCAAATCAAATTAAAAGATTATTGGGGGAACGAGGAGGATGCAGATGCGACGCCGCGTTCGTCCGATGGGCAGTTGTTGTTCTTAATGGAGATGGTGGATAAAATGAAGCCGCTACATCAGAGTGTACTGGGGTCAAGAATTGCATCAGTGCATAATGGCAGCAGTTTGTTTACCGGTGACGCAGGTGGCGGAGAAAGTAATATCCGGCGGCACCTCATTGAGAACGATTGGCTGGAGGCTATTGTCCAAATGCCGAATAACCTATTTTACAATACAGGTATTACCACTTACATATGGATACTAAGCAACAATAAAGATGAAGGCCGGAAAGGTAAGGTTCAGTTGATAGATGCCGGCTTAATGTACAGAAAACTAAGAAAGAATCTGGGTAATAAAAATTGCGAATTCGCGCCCGAACACATCGAAGAAATCGTATCGGTTTACAGAGAAATGGAGGTTGTTAACAGAGCAATCAATCCGGATACAAATGAAGAGGAAGGAATTGCATCAAAGGTTTTTGACAATGCTGATTTCGGTTATTATAAAGTAACAATCGAAAGGCCAAAACGGTTAAAAGCACAGTTTACTGAAGAGCGAATCTCCGAATTGCGGTATGATAAAGCTCTAAAGGAACCAATGGAATGGGCGTTTGAAACTTTTGGCGAAGAAATCTACCTCAATTTGTCGAAGTATGAAAAAAGAATACTTGAGTGGGCAGAAAAGCAAGAACTGAATTTAAATGCGAAACAAAGTAAAGCATTGGTTAATAAGGCGACCTGGCAAAAGCAGTTGGATTTATTGAATGCTGCTAATGAATTAATGCACTCGATTGGCATCGATGAATACAGTGATTTCAATCACTTCAGAAAAAAAGTCGATGAAGTCATTAAATCAAAGAAACTTAAACTTTCAGCTTCTGATAAAAACGCCATTTACAATGCGGTAAGCTGGTACGATGCAAAAGCGGAAAAAGTGGTGAAGGGAACCGTAAAGTTAGCAGGCGATAAGCTAAATCAGTTACTGGAGCACCTGAGGTGTAATGAGCATCAATTGGCTGATTTTGGATATTATGCAACCGGGAAATCCAATGAATATCTGGAATATGAAACTGAGAGCGATCTGCGGGATACGGAAAACATACCGCTTAAAGAAAATATTCACGATTACTTTTTGCGCGAAGTAAGGCCGCATGTAGGTGAGGCGTGGGTAAATCTGGAAGCCACAAAAATTGGATACGAAATCAGTTTTAATAAATACTTCTACCGGCATAAACCGCTGCGAAGTTTAGAAGAAGTCTCGGCAGAGATATTAAAGCTGGAAGAGGAGAGTGACGGATTGATAAAGGATATTCTTTCCTTGTTTTGAGCTGTTTTCGAATCTTCAAACCTGATGTAAAACATAAAAGCATTTTATTAATCATTGGGACTACCTGTAAATATAAAAGATTTAGTGCATGGTAAAACCATCGAATGGGAGTGTCTTGAATTTAAGAAGGGTTGGAACGCTACAACTTATTAGGAAAAAGGAAAATTGAAAGAAATTGACACAAGCGATAACAGAAACGAAAATACAAAAATATCCCGCCTATAAAGATTCGGGGGTGGAATGGCTGGGAGAGATTCCTGAGCATTGGGAAATCACTCGACTTGGCACTAAATTCAATGAACGAAGAACAAAAGTATCCGATAAAAACTTTCCGCCGTTATCTGTCACAAAAAATGGGATCGTTCCGCAGTTGGAGAATGCCGCAAAAACGAATGATGGGGATAATAGAAAGTTGGTGCTGTCAGGAGATTTTGTGATCAATAGCCGATCTGACCGAAAAGGCTCTAGCGGAATGGCGGGACAGGATGGCTCCGTTTCTCTTATTAACATTGTTTTAGAGCCGATCGGGATTGAGGCCAGTTATTGTAATTACCTACTAAAGTCTAATAATTTCATAGAAGAGTTCTACAGAATGGGTCATGGCATTGTTGCAGATTTATGGACGACGCGTTTTGATGAGATGAAAGCAATAATAATTGCTCTCCCACCACTCACCGAACAAACCGCCATTGCTGAATTCCTTGACCGCAAAACTGCGCTGATTGACAAGGCCATCGCCATTAAAGAAAAACAAATCGAACTGCTGAAAGAACGCCGGCAAATACTCATTCACAAAGCCGTTACCCGCGGCCTCAATCCCAATGCAAAAATGAAAGACAGTGGCGTGGAATGGATTGGAGAAATACCGGAGGGGTGGGAGGTGAAGATGTTGAAGTATGTAACTAATTTGGTGAATGTAAAACTCTTGGGAAAGGACAGTTCTTTGAATTATACAGGTATGGAGAACGTTGAGTCCTGGACTGGGAATTTCGTTCTTTCTGAAGCCGAACCTGAAGGATTGGGTAGCTATTATCAATCGGGAGATATTTTATTCGGAAAACTTCGCCCTTATTTAGCAAAGGTGTATTTAGCTGAAAATGAAGGAATTTGCTCAACAGAATTCTTGGTATTAAGAAGTGGAAATAAAGTTTTAAATTCATATCTTCATTTTCTAATGCTCTCATCCGGGTTCATTAATTTAATTGATTCATCTACATATGGATCCAAAATGCCCAGGGCTAATCCAAGTTTTATAATTCATCAAATGATTCCTTTACCACCATTAAATGAACAAGGGGAGATCGCAACCAAGATTAAACTTTTTACTGAAAGAATATCATGTGCGGTTGTGTTTAAACAACAAGAAATCGAAAAACTAAAAGAATACAAAGCCACCTTAATTAACAGCGCCGTAACAGGAAAAATAAAGGTTTGTTGAATACGTAATTAATAAGAAGTAGCAATCGGATTTAAGTGATCGACGTCACCATGCATGTCGAGTGGAATATTTTCAGATAACAAGATTGGAAGACCAACTTTTTTTGCTATTGGTAAAAATGAATTTTTATCGGAGGTTAGTACCACATCACATTTCTTGGATTTTGCGCAGGCAATGATTAGCGCATCCTTAGCTATATAGTTGCGTGGATTGAAGACTCCTGATTTGGCAAGTTCTTTTTTCAGATCGTTTATATATTGAGAAATATGCTTATCCTCAATGTAGTTGCCCATCTCGTTAAGAATAAAGCTTGCTTCTTTTCTGGTAAAATTGATTATTTCAACTTCCGGGCTCATTAAAATTCCTTGTAACTCATCAACAGCATCCTTGTTTTCAAATTTGGTTAATTCAGATAAAACAACGCTTGAAGTAACCCATCTCACCTGGTTCTCTTTTTGCTCAGAAACCAATTGAAAATACTCGAGCAGTTTTTGACTTTTTTGTATAGCAATAAATTTCGGATCTTCAACTGGAATGACCGATAAGTTCCGGATTAAATCAATGATAAAAGAAGTGTCTATAAAAACTCTTCTCCACTCTGAGATGGGAGCAATCGTGTTCATTCGCCGTCATGTTCATTTGAGTTAGAAAAATACGAACCATGGTTTTCTCTTAGCATCAACATTTCTTTGTAGAAGCCTTGGTTATCCTTGATTACATGAAAATGATCAAGAACCGAACTTTCTGCTTTATTCGTATCCTTATTTATTTTTTCAGTAATGTAAAATTCTATGACATCTGCTTTGTAAAGGTTTTTCAAAATAGACTCTTGCTGCGCATTGATCTCGATCTCGAGAGGGTAAGAAGAGATGATGATGGTATTTTTAGTCTCGATATTTCGGCTTCCAATCCTCGTGATTACTCCAATTACAGAATTCGTTTCAAAATAATAGGGATAGCTCATCTCCGGCGAAAACTTCTCTATCGTTTTGAAGAAACTTTTTTGGCGGTCATAAACATTTAAAATAAGGCCATCAGAAACAAGATCTGAAAGAATTCTGGCATACTGTTTTTCTTGTTTCGTCAGGTAAGAGAAACCCCCTTCTGCAATGACTGAATGCAAGGTTTTTATTTTTTCAAATTGTGTAGGGCTGGTCGTCGTTAATACAGGTGCGTAGCAGTTACCTTTAATTTCACTTAATACAACTGAATTTTCATCACTTGATAGCGTTTTGCTTAACCCATTTAAGAATTTACCTAATTGAATTATAGACAGCCCATTAAATCTGGTTAATGTCTGCTCTATATTGTCAAACTGAAAAGTAAGTTCTAAATGTTCCACTGGTTTTTAGATTCTATGTTCAAAGATAGAATATCTGATGATTCATCTTAAATATA
>JBIQMB010000223.1:0-5936 GCA_044463745.1 Chitinophagaceae bacterium
ATCTGAACGCAAAGGCTAATGTAAAACTGGGTCGAAAAGATCATCTGTACCTGAGTGGTTACTTCGGAAAAGATAAGTTCTACAGTTCATTCAAAGACAACACCGATGCATATAAACAATCTGATAAACTTAGCTGGGGAAATGCAACGGCAGTTGTAAGGTGGAATCACCTCTTTTCATCCAAAATTTTTGGTAACCTCACGGCCAATTTTACCCGCTATCTTTTTGATGTATCATCTCAGGAACGCACAGGGCGAACGTCAGAATTTTTCAAGCTAAGATACTTTAGCGGCATTCGCGATTTGAGTGCACAATACTATATCGATTTTATCCCGAGCCCGAACCATTATATTAAAGTAGGAACAGGCGTTACATTTCACGAATATAAACCGGGCGTGCTCCAGATCAAGGAAAACTCTGCCGGTTTCAGTTCAGATACTTCATTGAATTATAATTTTTTACACTCAACGGAAACTGCCAGTTACATCGAAGATGACATCAGAATTTCAAAAAGGTTGAAAGTAAATACCGGCCTTCATTTTTCGACTTTCTCTATTTCCGGAAAATCTTTTTCATCTCTTCAGCCAAGATTATCAGCCCGCTTTCTGATTAATCCGGATATGAGTATCAAAGCTTCCTACGCCACCATGAGTCAGTATATCCACTTGCTTACCAATGCAGGGATCGGATTGCCTACAGATTTGTGGGTGCCTGCCACGGCAAAAGTTCCTCCTCAATCGGCTCAGCAGGTAGCAGCAGGCGTGGCTTATAACCTTAAAAATGATTATGAATTTTCGCTGGAAGGTTATTATAAAAAAATGAAGAATGTGATCGAATACGCTGAAGGCGCCAGTTATCTCAATGTAACTTCAAACTGGGAAGACAAGGTGGAAGTGGGCGAAGGCGACAGTTACGGTATCGAACTTTTTGCACAGCGAAAGGTAGGCCGGATATCCGGTTTACTGGGATACACCCTGAGCTGGACAAACCGATATTTCGAAAATCTTAATTTCGGTATCAGATTCCCTTATCGATATGATCGCAGGCATGATATAAAGATAGCGGGTGTATGGAAAATAAGTAAGAAAACAGAAGCCAGTGCAAACTGGATATACGGCACAGGACAGGCCATTACACTACCAACTCAAAAATATATTGATCCACGGGGTGATATAATTGAAGTAAACAGTTCCAGAAACGGATACAGGATGCCCGCTTCTCACCGACTTGATGTTTCCATCTCATTTTCAAAAGAAAAGAAACGCCATACCCGCTCATGGATTTTCAGCATTTACAACGTATATAACCGTCGGAACCCTTTTTATATTTTTCTGGATACCGAACCCAATACCCAAAAGCCGGTTTTCAAACAGGTGACCTTGTTTCCGATTATTCCTTCATTTACCTACCAGTTTAAATTTTAATATTTATGAACCGCACTTATAAGAATCTTTTCGTAGTTCTGGGTTTGATGGTTACTTTTTCGGCGTGCCTGAAAAACACAAATATAGAGGTAGAAAAAATGCCCCCTAAAATCGTTATCCACAGCTATAACCAAACCGGCAACTCTTTCAGGTTATATGCCAGCAAATCGGCCAATATACTGGATGTTTTAAACTGGAACAGCGATAGAACACTGCAAGGAGTGGATATTGATCTATACAGAAATGATATTAAGGTAGATCATTTCGTACCAGACAGTTCGGGCATGGTGTATATAACTGAAAACGGTACCAAGGCTGAGCCCGGAATCAGATATAAAATAAAAGCCACCAAAGAGGGAATGGCTCCTGTAGAATCCGAAGCTTTTTTATCGGATCAATTTCCGGCTATATTAAGTACAACCATTAAAAAAAAGGTCAAAAAAATAGATTATAATGAAGTGGATGAAATCCTGATTCGGATAGCCGATCCGCCGGGTGTAGAAAATTATTATATGTTTAAATTTCTAATCCCGTATTACTATGAGGTTACGGATACATTATTTTATTACGGAGGCTCCTACTGCATCTATACCAGCGATCCGGATATTGATAATGCCAGGATTGACCCACTCTTCGCAGATTGCATTTCCGGCGACCTGATCGTTAGCGATAAGAATTTTAATGGCAAAGAAAAAGAGTTTGCCGTGTATGTCAGACACGGAACCCTGACCGAATCGGCCGACTCCCTGAATTCGCGAATTTACCGCCCTATTTTCCAATTGCATAATATAACCGCAGATGATTTTAAATATAAAAAATCGATTATGCAGTACGACAGGGCTTCAAATAATCCGTTTGCCGAACCGGTGAGTGTTTTCACTAATATTCGGAACGGGTATGGCGTATTTTCTATCACGCACATACAGACAGATACGATAAGATAATTGGTTAATCTCTGTCATAAGTTGGCGTATGGAAAATAAGGCTAATGGGCGCTATATTTAAAGAATAAAACTGGTTGAATAAACCAGCAGAAAGAAATAAAAGAAAAAAAAGTTTATAAAAAATTTTCGTATCCGAAAAAGAAAATTTACCTTTGAGGGGAATGACGGAAGATTTTGTATATAATAACAATGACACCGGAGATATCTTAGAAGACATCCCCCGTGTAGAAGAATATGCTGCCACCTATTTGTATTCAACGCGCAAGCATAATGACATGGATTTTATTTATGCTCTCAAAAAACTGGTAGGAATGAAATTGACAACTCTTGCCCAATGGTTAAATATTACTCCCCGCACTTTTCAAAATTATCTTGATAGGCGGAGCATCACCCTCAAAGATAATCTTCGGGAACATATTGTTATGGTTCTTGCTCTCTATAAGCATGGCAAAGAAGTTTTTGGCACCATTCCCGATTTTGAGTCATGGCTTTCCGCCAAAAATATATTTCTTGATAATAAAGCACCCGCTGATTTTCTTGATACAATCTCCGGTATTCGCTTTATTGACAGCCGCCTTACAGCCATCGAGTACGGTGATAATGTATAAAAATGGTCGTTTATAATATTCGCCGCGCAAAATATGCCAAAGAGTTAAGCGCCTCTGGTGCAGCCAACCGGTGGAATAAGAATGAAGAGTATGTGATTTATACCGGTAGCCATATTTCGCTCTCTGTATTGGAAATGGTTGCACACAGGCAATCTATTCTTGGACAAGAGGTTTATAAATTACTCTTTATTGAGGTGGATGCAACACCAAAAGACATTACGACCATAGACAAAAAAATTCTTCCTCCTGATTGGCGCTCTATACATAGTTATCCTGCCTTACAACAGATAGGATCAGAATGGTACCGAAATCGGAATACCTTGTTATTACAAGTGCCGTCGGTTTTAGTTACATATGAGACGAATTATCTAATCAATACCCGGCATCCCGATTTTCAAGAAAAAGTACGGTTGCTCAGGACTGAAGACTTTGCCTGGGATACACGGCTGCTTTAATAGACTTCCTTTGTCTCACTATAGAGGCATCCTAAACTATTATGGAATAGTTTTTGAATCTCCCATTATATAAAAAAAATTAATTATGAAATACATTTTAGGCCTTGTATTAATTTTGTTAATGGCATGTAATTCAGGTAATGACAATAAGGGATTCACAGAGGATAATTTACCCAATCCTGAAAAAGTACAACCGCCAAAAGACGCCATCCCTCAGGACATGGAAATAAAAAATGACTCCGTTGTAGTGCCGGATTCCGGTGCAGTGAAAAAAGAAGTGGATGCAATCAATAAATCGGACACTGTCAAGTAAATTAATCGTCATCAAACTTTGAGCTTGATTCTGTGGTAAAGAAATTTATCCTGTGAGGTAGAGTAATATGCCTTAGGTTTCAGATGCTTTAATGAAAGGTGTCTGAACGGAGTGGGGATTACTTTCAGATTACCTGAATAAAATGTAATAACTGGTTTTGGGGTAAATAATATGTATCTAATATAAATATCTCTCCCCAGCACACTCAAACAATTATTTGTAGAAGTATCGATAACATAAGCAGGCCTTTTTAAAATTATTCCGGATGGCGAACCGTACTTTTGTCGGATGGAGTATTTTAAGAATTTACAACAACTCTTAAAAATTGAACAAGAGGCAGACAGGCAGGAATACAGAGCATTGATAGAACGATCGTCTCTAAATGAACGGCGCGAGTCGGGATTAACCTGGTATCCAATAGCGATCCGTGATACGGAAATCGGAAGGGCAGATTACTTAACTGTAGAATTAGAACGCACGACACATCAGGATGAGCCGCATCTTTTTCGCTTTGGGGCCTCAGCCGCGATTTTTTCAAACCACAATCCGAACGAAGATAAAATTGAGGGAATCATTTCTTTTCAGTCAGCGAATAGAATGAAGATCACCTTCCGAACTGATGAATTGCCCGAATGGAGCCGGAATGGAAAACTGGGCGTCAACCTGTTGTTCGACGAGGTGAGCTATGATGAAATGAGTAGTGCGCTCTCCTCAGCAGATAAAATCGCAGGTACGCGTGAGGAACCTGCACTGATAAAAATTCTGACCGGACGTAAGACTCCGGATTTTGACGAATCACCAACTGCCATTATTCCCGGTTATTTAAATCAATCGCAGCAGGAATCGGTAAGAAAAATCATTGCCGCCAATGAATTAGCAATTGTACATGGGCCACCCGGTACCGGCAAAACCACTACCTTGGTTCAGGCTGTAAAAACCATCATACTGCAACATCCGCAGCAAGTGCTGGTAACCGCGCCAAGCAATACCGCAGTTGATTTGCTATCCGAAAAATTATCTGCCGAAGGCCTTAATGTTTTGCGTATCGGTAATCCGGTGAGGGTGTCCGATCATTTGATGTCTCTTACACTTGACGCAAAAACCTCGGCACACTCCGCCATGAAGGAAGTAAAAAAAATGAAAAAACGTGCGGCAGAGTTTCTGGATATGGCTCATAAGTATAAAAGGCATTTCGGAAAGGCCGAGCGCGATCAGCGAAAAGCCCTGTTTGATGAAGCCAGACAAATCAGGCGCGAAGCCGAAAAAACGGAGGATTATATAACACAGGATATCATTAACCAGGCGCAGGTTATCACGGCCACGCTTGTAGGATCAAATCATTACACTATAAAGAACCGACGGTACCAAACCATCGTGATCGACGAAGCCGGACAGGCAATAGAACCAGCTTGCTGGATACCCATTCTAAGAGGTGAAAAACTAATTCTTGCGGGAGATCATTTTCAACTACCGCCCACCATTAAGTCTGATGAAGCAGCCCGTGAGGGTTTGGCAGTTACCCTCCTTCAGAAATGTGTGGGGCAATACCCGGAATCTGTGGTGATGCTGCGTGAACAATACCGTATGAATAAAATGATTATGGGCTATTCTTCGGCTATTTTTTACGAAAACAAACTCATAGCCAATCAGGCAGTAGCAGAGCATACGCTTTTCCCCAACGATCAACCACTCTATTTCATAGACACGGCAGGGTGCGGCTTTTACGAACAGTTGGAAGGTACAAATATCAGCAATCCTGAAGAGGCTTCCTTTCTCATCAAACAGCTTGCTCTTTTGGCAGAACAATTGTCTTCGTACTTCGAACAGGAAAACTTTCCTTCCATCGGAATCATTTCTCCCTATAGAAAACAGGTGGAGCTACTCAAAGAACTTTTCGAGCATTCACCTCAACTTCAGGTTCATAAAGACAAAATTTCAATTAACACCATCGACAGCTTTCAGGGGCAGGAACGCGACATAATCTATATTAGTCTTACCAGAAGCAACCCGGAATGCAAAATCGGTTTTCTGGCAGACATACGCAGGATGAATGTAGCCATTACCAGGGCCAGAAAAAAACTGGTTATGATCGGAGATAGTGCCACCCTGAGTTCGCTGGCATTTTATAAAGAACTAATCTCTTATGCCGAAGAGCATGATGGTTGGAAAAGTGCCTGGGAGTATATGATTTA
>JBIQMB010000224.1:0-5919 GCA_044463745.1 Chitinophagaceae bacterium
TGATGCGCAAGGCGATACGCGGCACTTATCCCGACATTTCACTTGCATGGCCTGAAGTTCTGATATCTGAAGGCGGTATGCCTGCCCTCAACGGAGTTGCCGCATCAACCGATGCTGCAGGCGACATCCTTTTTTCCTGGTCCAGCAATGCAGGTATCGGGTCGGCAAGGGATTCAGACCGGATTGCCATGGTCGCATACTTTCATAGCGGAAAAGAAATTGTCTTCACCCTAAGCGATCGCATGAGAGCTGACGAGACTGCTATCTTGCAAATTCATGGATTAAGCGGAGAAGTTCATCTGTGGATTGGCCTCATCAGTGAGGATGGCAGGGATGCGGCTGACAGTGTATATGCGGGCATGCTGACGATTGACAGATGAAGAAAATGGTCCGATGCTAAAAGAAATTGTTATTAGATTTGCTTAATAAACGGTATATTACAGGATTTTGGCAATATGATCGGCACGGTGAAAAGCATCATAAAGCCGATGAAATACCGTCTGTTATCAGTCAGGAATATCATCCAAATTTCAGCTAAGAACATGGTGTTATTTTATATCGGGATAACATCGTTTTCGCTTATACATTTCAAAAAGAGGTAATATCTATTTCTTTTCCAGCTTCTTTACTATCCATGGCAATGAAAGTCCCTGCCCCAAAATCGAAAATAATACAACAGCTATAGACAGAAAAATAATTTCATTCCGCATTGGAAAAGACGTACCATCCCGCAAGGTTACCGGCAGCCCGACAGCAATGGCTAATGAAACGATTCCCCGCATGCCGGACCAGGTGATTATAAAACTCGTTTTGGAATCAAATAAAGCCTCTTCGCCGACCATATGCTTACTCTTGGTTCTTTTGAAATTTCTTTGCAGGTTGTATTGTTGCGCATAAACCCGCGCCATGCGCACTCCTAAGGTAACCAGCGCGATGATGGCGGCATAACCGATATAGGTCCATATTTCGTTGGAATGAAATTTCTTTAACAGAACAGGGAATTCCAATCCAATCAATAAAAAAATAAAACCGTGGAGCATAAAAACCACCACATCCCAGAAATGTTTGGATTGTTCTTTTAACTTTTCAGGCGCTTTTTCACGGCTGAGCTTTGCCATTCCCAAACCTAAAATAACCACCGCAATCACACCTGATGCTTTAAGGTGCTCTGCAATGAGGTAGGTAACAAAAGGCATTAATAAAATCAAACTGATAATGACCATGTCATTTTTCTTAAAGAAACGAATGATGAAAACCAGTAGTCTGAAAATTAAAAAGCCAATCAGGAAACCGCCAACCAATACAATGACAAACTGATAAGCAGCCTTCCACCACACGAAAGCTACACCTGTAGCGGCAGCCACCGCAAAACGGTAGGCTATCAGTGCGGAGGCATCGTTTACCAAACTTTCACCTTCTAAAATGGTGGTCGTTTTGTGCGGCAATCCCAATCCGCTGGTTATCCCAATAGCTGTTACAGCATCAGTAGCTGAAAGTATGGCTCCCAATACAAAGGAGAGTGGCCAGTTCATTCCCGGTATCAGATAGTGGGCTACTACGCCAATACATAATGTTGTAATAAACACTAATCCGACCGATAAATTTCCGATTGTATGAAGATTAGCCCTGAAATCTTTGAAGGAAATATTAAAAGCGGCATCATAAAGCAGTGGTGGGAGAAAAAGCAGCATGACGATCTCGGGGTTTATCTCCACATTGGGCATGGCGGGCAAAAAGCCCAGACCCAGGCCCACTAATAACAACAGTACCGGGATGGAGAGTTTTATTTTTCCGGCGATCCCCGATGCTCCTATCATCACGGACATTAATATCAATATGATTGTGTAGTTCTCCATTCTGGTATAAAAGTATTTTATTCCGGGCGTTTTGAGGTCGGCGCGGGTTCTCTTTGCCAATTAGCATCTGCTATTAAACCAACTATTTGTTGAAATGCTTTTTTTGATTCCGGTAAATTCAACAACATCCATACATGAACCATCTCCTCGTATTCATAATAATTGATAGCGATCTTGTTTGATTCGGCAATCAATTTCAACTTTCTTGCGTCTGCTACGAGAATATCCTTTGTGCCGATAAATACGGATATTTTGCCAAGGCCTTCCAGCGAACCATTGATTGGACTCAAAAAATAATAATCAGGACTTGTATCTCCGGCGTATATTTTTCCCACTTCTCTGAGGGCATCTATTCCCAGGAATGGTTGAATGGCATTTATCTCCTCTATCAAAGGATTTTTAAGTGTGACGTCGAGCCACGGAGAAAGCAGGATGATTTGGTCAGGTTGCCTCAGTCGGGTATTTCGTATTTCCTGCGCAAATGCTAATGCAAAACCACCTCCTGATGAGTCGCCCATAAAAATGAAATGATGGTGACCAGCCGTTGTAAGCAGTTTGGAATACAGGGTAGTCAACATTTCAAATGATTCTTTATAGGTGTATGCAGGAGCCAATGGATAATCAGGCGCGGTAATCGTGCAGTTGAGTTCCTTTACCAACTTCGCCATGAACGACCAATGGAATGTAAGGAAACTCTGAACATAAGCTCCGCCATGCAGATAGATAATATGTTTATCACTGGCATCTTTATTTTTTGGGCTAATCGTAAAAATATTCCGGTTATTTATTTTAAATTTATGAACATTGCAGATCTTCAATAATTTCGGGGGTGGTTCAGGACAATTGTGAAAAGTTGATTGACCCGATGCGAGTTGGTTCCTGATAAATTTATTTTTGGTTATCCACTTTAGAAGAAAATTGAATAACTCGCTCTGAATGCTTGGCAATAGGTGATAGTTTAATAATCGCAGAGGGGGAATAAATAGCTGAATTTTCAGTGTCCTTACAATTAAGTTATGTGAAGTTACACACAATCTATCACTTCAACCTCCAAAGTTTGTAAGCCATTCCCCGGCAAATCAAAGTGGCACCTGCATCTTACAAAAGGATCGAAACGATGATAGAAAAAACAGCGGACGGAATTGATTTTTGGCTTCGGCTCGACAATGCTGCCAAGATATACCCGGCGATAAAGGGCAAGGAGCTTACCTCTGTTTTCAGGATTACAGCCGAACTAAAACAGAGAATAAAAGCAAAGCAGTTACTTGAAGCCGTTCAGGCAGTTGACACTCGCTTTCCGTATTTTAAAGTGAAACTGAAATCCGGTTTCTTTTGGTATTATCTTGAACCTGATTACCAGCCGGTTACTGTAGTGGCTGATGAAGGAGCGCCATGTCGCGCATTTGGCAAAAATGAAATTTTATTCCGCATCTTGGCCAAGGATGACAGGATCAGCGTGGAATTTTCGCACATCTTGACAGATGGAGCAGGAGCTTTTGAATTTTTAAAAACACTTTTGCTGGCATATTTTCAAAAATGCAACATTCCCTTCCCGGTTGACTTCCCGTTTCTTCACCCGGAAGAAAGGCCGTCAAAGGAGGAATATGAAGACGCCTACGGACGCTATTTTAAGAAAATCAATGCCCGTTTACCGAAGAGGCACGCAGCGTTTCATGTTCCTTTCCGCTTAAAACAAAAGCCACGATTCAGCGTGTTGACGGCTATGATGCCCGTGAAAGAAATGCTGATAAAAGCAAAAGAACACGGATTAAGCATGACCGAATATTTAGTAGCCATATACTTGTATTCCCTTCAAATGATATATCAGCAATCTGCTGCAAAAAAATACAAATCAAAAAAAATAGTGCGGATAGAGGTGCCCGTTAATTTGCGAAATATGTACAGTAGCGGAACCATGCGAAATTTTTCACTTTATGTACTTCCGGAGATAGACCTGAATCTGGGGCAGTATTCGTTTGAGGAAATTGCCAGAGTAGTATATCACCAAATGCGGCTTGAAACCGATAAAAAACTCATCAGTAAAATAATTGCCCGAAATGTAAGTGGAGAAAAAAACCAGTTTATCAGGAAAATTCCCCTTTTTCTAAAATCATTCATCCTGGCAAGGTTGTATAAACTAGGAACAAAAGAGTATAGCGGCGTGGTAACCAACGTCGGAAAAATAAAGCTCAATCCTGAGGCAGGAAGTCAGGTTCGTAAATTCATTTTTATTCCCCCTCCTCCTAATAAAATATTGAGAGTGAATTGTGCGGCATCCGGATTTGACGATAAGCTAATCCTGGCTTTTGGAAATATCACTACATCTAATGAGCTTGAAAGGCAGTTTCTGACATTTTTAACAAGCCAGGGTATCCCGGTTAAAATTTTATCTTAATCAAAACTTGACAATATGTATTGCAAAAAATGTGGTGTAGAACTGGAGGATGATGTGCTAATCTGCCCATTGTGTGGCACACCCGTGGGTAGCCATTTATCCGGCAAACACCCGGATGTCAATAAACGATACGGCTTTCATGAACCACACAAACCAATGAATGAGCCGCAAAAAAAATTTACCTGGGAAATAGTTTCCATCATACTGCTTTCTGCTACTATTGGGGCAGTGAGTATTGATTTTATCATCAATAGACACATGAGCTGGTCAGTATATCCGGTGGCCATCAACCTGGTCATTTTTTCCTACATTTCTCTGTTTGCCTTCTGGAATGTAAAAACTGTGGGCAGACTGATCGGTTGCTTTGTCCTGTCTTCTTTTTTCTTAGCAAGTCTTGATTTGCTTATTTCCGGGATCAACTGGTCCGTAACAATTGGAATACCATTACTTTTTACAGCTAACTTGGTTGCGATTCTGCTCATTGCAGTAATTCGGTTATCCAGATTCAAAGGAATCAACCTTATAGCCTATGGTTTTGTAGCTGCAGCCATACAATCCGTTTTTGTGGACAGTATATTATCATTTTCCAAAACAAAATCATTTCACCTTGGGTGGAGTCTGATTGTTGTTGCCTGTGTTATTCCGGTGGTACTCATATTGCTTTTCTTGCACTTCAGATTAAAACGTGGCAGACGACTGGCACGCGTCTTCCATTCCTGACACCTGCACGATCATACCAGATTTTTTATGGAATCAGTCTGCAATTCAGCTACAGCCCGGTGTTTTCATTTCCATACTATTATGTTCATATCCGAAGAACAGATAGTTTATCTGCCTGGCGCTAATGGAAATGGTATAAGCGGAAATGTGTGAAATGTTTAACAAACTGCCAGAATTATGTAACAACGGCGCCCCCGAAATCAATTATCTTTGAAATGCTTTCCGCGTTTTAAACCACCGTTTGATTTAAGCATGATACGACTGGCCAATGCAGAAAGGCTTGATCCATCCAAAAAGATGTATATCGCCTGGATGAACACTTCACAGGACGGGGTAAAAAAGACAGGGCCATTAAAGACTTCAAGCGGTTTACTCTCCAACGCATAAAAGAGTTCTTTAAATACCATGGCGCTTTACAAACCAACAGGTTTTTTATAACGACCGATGCTGATACAGAAATAACAATCCAAACGAGCAGACCATTTGGAATAATAAATAAAAAATTGAAAGATAAATGATTATGGAAAAACCAAAATTTAGTCGGTCAACTACTTCACTTAATAATGAATTAAGAACAAAAATTAATGAATATTTTCAGCAGAACGGACTTTCGCGCCTGGGCAATAAAAAAGCATTTTGGAAGGCGGGAATCCTTGTATCGGCCTTTTTAGCTGTTTACATTCACCTTGTATTCTTTACGCCGGAATTTTTATGGATAGCAATTCCTGAATGTGGGTTATTAGGCGTACTCACGGCATCGGTAGGATTTAATCTTATGCACGATGGCGCCCATGGAAGTTTCAGTAAGTATCCCGCGATAAACAGAGCCGCAGCCCTGAGTTTAGATTTTTTGGGAGCCAGCAGTTTTATGTGGAATATCAAGCACAATGTACTTCACCATGCCTATACTAATATTGATGGTATGGACGATGACATTGATGCAAAGCC
>JBIQMB010000225.1:0-5904 GCA_044463745.1 Chitinophagaceae bacterium
CCAAACCAAGCATTATCAATAAGGTTATTTTGAGCATTGCAGATCCAAGAAGGGGTGAATACTTCGGCCATTTCTTTAGATCTCGATAATTGCAAAACCTTGTCTTTATGAACCCTTGGCATGATGATATTGCCGTTTTCTCCGGTAATTAATTCCGGTAAGATATAAGCATCAGAATTGTAGGCTGCTCCGAGATGTTCGTAGTTGTCTGTAGCCCAAAAAATATTGTTTTGAGTGGTATGGTCACGAAGTAATATTTCGAGTACCTCAGGGTACTGAGCGGCTATTTCATTTTCTAATATGTCAATTTCTGGTCGCAATCGTTTTATTTTCTATGTTAGATATTAAAAGCTCTTTTACATCAATTTCAAGAATATTCGCTATTTCAAAAAGAACTTCCAATCTTGGCTGTGCCCGGTTTTGCACATAGCCGTTGACCATGTTGTAACTCTTACCCAGTTGTTCAGCCAACCAGGTTTGTTTGAGTCCTTTTTCTTCAAGCACTTCCTTTATTCGGTTCATGTCTGCATAAGTTTAAGTTGCTAAAATAGTACAAATATTTGGTCTATCTCATTTTTTGATATATGCTTTGTGCGTCCGGTGAAGTGTGGGAGAATAAATACGCACGGCGCCGGGAATCCGATTTTTACCCCAAAGGGGCACGAAGGAAAAACCTATCCGTTCGTTGCGTATTTTTTGGGTGTCATTCCGAAATGTTTATGAAACAAACGGCTGAAGTGGCTCAGGTTTGAAAAACCAAGCTCATAGCCGGTTTCGGAAACGGAGCGGTTGGCTTGTTTCAGCAGAAAAGCAGCTTCCTCCATGCGCGCAGTTTGGAAGTAATTATATATGGAATCACCAAATGTTTGTTTGAACAGTTGGTTTAGTTTGGTTTCACTCATAGCAGCCATTTTTGCCAGTTCACTCAAAACCGGTGGAGAACTTAAATCCTGCAAAATTTCATTTCGGATCATCATCAGCTTTTCCGCATCTGCATTGTTGATACTTCGGTAAGTTTTGTTTTCCCGGATAGACAATCGGCTGAAAAGCAGGTACAAAAGTTCCAACACCTTGATTTGTACATAAAAATGGCTCAGAGCATCGGTCATAGTCGTATTGGCAATATTTTTCAACAGCAATTTCATTTCAGCATCCATACTTTCAAAAAATAAAAAGGAGGCCTTTTCCGTGGTAATGGTTTTGATGGTGGCATTCGCTTTGGCGATAGATAACAGCGTTTTGAGCTTGGAAGCGGTGATTCCAACCACCATATATTGAGTAGGTGTATTGGCCGGGAAACGGATGGTAGAACTGAAATCGTTGGTGGTAACCTGCACGGCAGAATTGCTGCTTTGGGAAAACGGCACATAGCCATCTTCATTGTACTTCATCTGCAATGACCGTTCATTGTTATAAAAGAATATACTCAGCAAATCATTCATTTCCATGGTAGGGTCACGTTGGATGATAAAATCCTCTTTCAGCGTATACTGGTGCATCAACAATCTGAAATCGTTGCCAAAGGTTATTCTTCTGACAAAACCTTCACCGAGAATTTTAGGGATTTCCAAAAGATTTTCTCTGATGGGCGTGTTGATGATTTCCGCAAACTGCGTGATAAAATCAAAATCGGATGATGCTGTAAAGCGGAGGATCATGAGATAAAATTAATTTGAATCGTAAAGCTTCTTAAAGTTCGTAGCAAATTCTTCAATGGAAGTGGGTGTGGTATTTCCGGCATTTCGGGTATAGAAGCTGCGAACTTGCCCACTATTGATCAGGCGGGTAAATTCATAAAACTTTTCGGCAGCGCTTTTGCTTGCACCCATTTTCAACATTCCGGACGTGAATGCATCTTCAGATAGTTGTTGATATTTCAAATCAGGCCGCCCAATGGTTTGCCCATATATTTCCGCTATTTCATGATAAGAAATATCCCTTTGTCCCAGAATATAATCCACGCTTTTACCCGAAAAATCGAGTAGAAGTAAATGTTTCAGCGCCACATTCGCAATATCTTTAGCCGACACCATCGCAAATTTAGCATAGCCATCCTCAGGTCCTGCCATTATGCCTTGTTGCCGGATGACAGCAATCTGCCGCAGTGTGTTTTCCATAAAATAAGCTGCCCGCAGATATTTTACATTGATTTCAGGAACCTCATTAAACAGCTCTTCCATTTTATGTAATCCCAAAACCACGCCGTTCCCACTATCCAAATGTGCACCCACACTGCTGAGCGCCACCACGTATTTAACTCCTGCAACCATTACAGCATTCCGGATAGCCTTGGCATGTGCCACTTGTGTAGCCGTATAGTCAGCCGCCTGCATATCAATGGGCAACAAAACATAGGCTGCATCACAGCCCGAAAATGCTTTTTTCAAGAACGCCTCGTCACGCGTATCGCCGGCAAATATTTCAGCGCCTTTGTCATTTAATTCTTTCGCATTATCAGGATGGCGGCAGATAACTCGTACTTTATTTCCATATTTCAATAAACCTGCGCTAATGCCTCTGCCTGTTTTTCCTGTTCCTCCGGTAACGATGTATGATTTCATGTTTTTTATGCAAAGTTAAGGACACTGCCACGCGAATGTGTGTTTATTTGAGCAAGCCTGGATGCATTTACAGTTCTGTACCACTGTGACGCAATGTGATTTGATGTGGCATTCAAAAACAAAATCCTCGTTGGCATATTAATACGATACCTTCATTTGATTTTTAAGATGAAAACAAATATGCCTATACAGGTCAAAAGAAAGAATGTACTTTTTGTACCCGACAAAAGCCGTGTTATTGCCCGATTCCTGTACACTACGCGCGAACGAAGCAGGGATTTGATCAGCAGAATAATGACGATTCCGGAGAGGAAACAGCAGGATATATTCACTAACGTTTTAAATAACTTTTCGAGACGGCACAGAAGTATTACACGAATTTTCAATACACATTTCAATCGGTTATCAGATCTATTAGCAGAAATGAATATTGATCCGGATACGCTAAATGCCATACAAAAGGCATTGATGGGAGCCTATTTTACAATGGAGTATTCCATAGAGGCGGCCGCCTTCTTCAATCCGTCAATGGTAGAAGCGCCTGATCAATCGGAACTGAATGAAGGAGAGAAAAGAGTCATCATCAGCTTCAGGGCAACCGGTGAAGGACATATATCTTCGGTTGTTTTCCGTTCGGGAGTTATTGATCACAACAATGACATTATAATAGACACGCCCGGTAAAATGCTTGAGTCGCCTGAGCATATAAAAAATCATATCTACCACAAAAAATCATTCAATAGAAAGCTCAATGAAATGCGACGTCGTGCCAGTACGGCTTATGATGTTGTAATGAAAAAGCTTACGGACAACTTTACTTACGATGAACTCAAACGATATGTAATAGAAACCAGGGAACTCGTACCCGAAGACCGTGAGGCGCTTACTTTATTGGATGGGATGATGTGGCTTGCATCTTCTCATTACAATATGGATTTTTCGGTTGATACCGATATAGCTGAACGTGTTATATTTCCTATTGCGGATACTGAAATTAAAGGTATTGAAGATGCGAGGTTCGTTCGATTTACCGAAGATGACGGCGAGATCATATATTATGCCACTTACACAGCGTACGATGGAATTTCTATATTGCCGAAGATGTTACTTACCAGAGATTTTTATCACTTTGAGGTGATGCCGCTTCATGGTGAAGTAGCTCAGAACAAAGGGATGGCTTTATTTCCAAGAAAAATAAATGGCAGGTATGCCATGCTGTGCAGGACGGATGGTGTCAACAACTACATTGCCTATTCAGAAAATATTTCACTATGGCGGAAGGCTGTTATTCTGCAAAGACCTGAATATGAATGGGAGCTTGTGCAGATTGGCAACTGCGGCTCGCCGATAGAAACACCGGATGGTTGGTTGGTGATAACCCATGGTGTAGGCCCCATGCGGAAATATGTATTGGGTGTCTCTTTATTGGATCTGAACGACGCATCGAAAGTTATTGGCAGGCTTCCCTACCCATTGATTATGCCAAATGAAAAAGAAAGAGAAGGTTATGTGCCCAATGTCGTTTACTCCTGCGGATCCATGATTCATAACGAAGACCTGATCATTCCCTATGCCATGTCTGATTATGCTTCTACCTACGCCACCGTTAATCTCAATGCACTATTAGCGGCATTAAAAGCGTCGGGCGTTGCCAGCAAAGGCTGATTTCAATAAAACGCCTATAGGCTGTTATTACTTTGAGTTGTAAAATTCTTCAAAAGCTTCCAGTACAGTTAAATGAGAAATCAGGTATGCTAATGTACTTTCTGCTCCCTGGTTACGATTGATACCACTGCGTTCCAATCCGTCACAACAGCCTTTGGTTTCAAAGTCATACAGACTTATCCTTAAATCGTTGTCGCCCAAGAACCACATGAACGATGTATATAACCTGTCTAAGTGAATTTTTTCTTTGGTTAAACGATAAGCCTGGTAAAACATCAGCACCATTGCCAGCACGTCCAATGGTTGCTGGGCAAACATGGAAGGCGTTTCATTTTTTACATACCAGGTTTCATTACCTACCACAGATAAATACCCCTCTTTGAGTGTATGTGTTGAAAGAAAATGCATGCTCTCCATAGCGACATTTGTAACAGATTCATCGTTTAAGAAATTTGCTGCATGTAAAAGAGCCAGTGGCAGCATGGCATTGTCATAGGCAAGCAGGCTTTCAAACCAATGCCAGTCTTCTGTTCTGTTTTTTTTGTATTCATCAATCAGGATATTGACCATTTCTCTCAGTCGCTCTGTCATTTCATCATCCTGCGTATTATTTTTCAAATAATAGCAAATACCGATAATTGTATTCGCAATGCTTCGGATAGATTGAAGATTTTCAAAATTGGGCACAGCCTCAAAAAATATTTCTTTACCAAACTGGTAGTAGGCATCGTTGGGAGAATTTGCCAATAAATATCCAAGCGCCCATATCGCTCTTCCAAAAGAGTCCTCTGAACCGACCTCATCCAAAAAATTACGGTTAAAGCTCAGGAAATTTCTAAACCGGCCATCGTCTCTTTGCATATAATGTATATAACTGAGATACACCGGCAACAGTTCAAGTGCCTTTGGAAGCTTTTTTTGTTTATAGGTCATTAATACCATTAACAATGCTCTGGCATTGTCATCAAGACAATATCCTTCTTTTAAATTGGGTATGCCATATTTAGCATGTTGAATGATGCCGGCATCATCTGTCATACGCCGGACATGATCCAACGAAAATGGTGGCAATATTAACGGATCCGGGAAGATATCCGGTTGGGGTATGCTTTCAGGCTGTTGTTGTACAACCTGCTGAGCAAGGTCTCTGTATTTTATACCAATTTTAGGCCATGTAATTTGTCTGCCGTACAAATAGGCTTTACTTCGCAATGCCAACATGGTTGCCGGTTTGCTTATTAATTCAAGTAAAATAGCCGATAGTCCGTCGGCGTCATTAAAATCAAACAAGCGCCCTCTTCCCTGATCCAGTAATTCGGCGGCATGCCAGTAGGGAGTTGAGACGACTGCTGCTCCTACACCCACGGCATAGGAGAGCGTACCGCTGGTTATCTGTGCTTCATTGAGATAAGGTGTAATATAAATGTCGGAAGCATAGAGATATTGAAATAAATCTTTTTGATTTATGAACCCATTCAGAAAAATTACATTTTTCTCCAGTTGAAGTTTCTTGACCAGGTGTAATAAGAATATGCGGTATTCCTCTCCGGAACGCCTAAGCACCGCCGGGTGTGTTTTGCCTAAGATAATATAAACCGTATTCGGATATTTTTTCACCACTGCAGGTAAAGCTTTTATGACCGTTTCTATTCCTTTATTCCTGCCGATGAATCCAAAG
>JBIQMB010000226.1:0-5895 GCA_044463745.1 Chitinophagaceae bacterium
TTGCCTCACTTGACAGATTGGGAGCTTTTATCTTCAGGGATTTTGAAAGTGGAAAAAGAAAGACAGTTTATTAATCAGAAAAAGAAAGAAACACAGGAATGGACATTCGTAATATCAAAACCTTAGGCGAGTTAAAAAAAATAAATTATCAGCCTCTTTCCGTAAAAGAAGAAATCCGGAAGAACCTGATCGAAAAATTAAAAAATAAAGAAAATACTTTTCCGGGCATTGTGGGATATGAAGATACCGTAGTTCCTGATGTGGAGCGGGCTATCCTCAGCAGGCATAATATCCTTTTTCTGGGATTGCGAGGGCAGGCCAAAACCCGGATGGCCCGGCAGATTGTGTCACTGCTCGATGAATATATCCCGATTGTAAAAGGCAGCGAGATCAATGATAACCCGCTGGCGCCGCTTAGCAAATATGCCAAAGATCTTATAGCCGAATCAGGAGATGGTACACCGATAGAATGGCTGCATCGCAATGAGCGGTATGGTGAAAAACTGGCTACGCCGGATGTGAGTGTGGCCGACCTCATCGGAGATATTGACCCCATCAAAGCTGCGAACTTAAAATTGAATTTCGCTGATGAAAGGGTTATTCATTATGGGATTATTCCGCGCAGCAACAGAGGCATATTTGTGATAAACGAACTGCCCGACCTGCAGGCGCGCATTCAGGTTTCTCTTTTTAATATCCTTGAAGAAGGCGATTTGCAGATAAGGGGTTTTAAATTAAGATTGCCCCTGGATATTCTGTTCGTCTTTACCGCAAACCCTGAAGATTATACGAACCGGGGAGCGATAGTGACGCCGTTGAAAGACAGAATTGAAAGTCAGATCCTGACTCATTACCCCACCACCATCGAAAATTCTCTTTTTATAACCGAACAGGAAGCCCACCTTCATCCGAATCAGGCTGAAAAGATACAGGTCAGCGATCTGGTAAAACGGTTGATAGAGCAGGTAGCTTTTGAAGCGCGTAACAGCGAATATGTAGATCGGAAAAGTGGCGTATCAGCAAGACTTACGATTGCGGCTTACGAAAATGCTGTGAGTGCAGCAGAGAGGCGCGCGCTCATGAATCAGGAATCTACTACGCAGGTCTGGATCAGTGATCTGGTGGGTATTATTCCATCAATGACCGGTAAGATAGAGCTGGTTTACGAAGGTGAGCAGGAGGGGCCTTATCAGGTGGCTTACAATCTTTTGGAGAAGTCTATTCGCACGCAATTTGTAAAATATTTTCCCGATCCTGATTCGTTCAAAAAGAGAAGAGCAAAGGATGGAACGATGCCCGAGAATCCGTATAAACCCATAACCAAATGGTTTGATTCGGGAAATCAGTTGAATGTATTTTTTGAATCGAAAGATGAAGCAAAAATTAAAGTGCTTGACCAGGTTTCGGGATTGTCTAAACTGGTTAAAAAATATTTTCCAAATGCCAATAAGGTTGAGAGTGCCTTGCTCATGGAATTTGTTTTGCATGGATTGGCTACTTATTCGTTGATAAGCAAAAAAGTTTTTGAAGGGAAAATAGAGTTTAAAGATTTAATGGGCAGTATGCTCAATTTTACCCAGCAGGCTTTTGATGAGGGGGAATTGGAGTGAGTGATTTAATCTGATTTGCTCACATAATTGATTCTGGCTGCCATATATGAGCTACGGCGGCGGACAGTGTTGAATAAATACAACCATACAACGCCACAGGTCGAATTTAAACTTGCAACAAAAAACTGTTTCAAATCTGCTTCGGAATTTGGGCTAATTTTGCAGTCCTTACCGCTGGATTTCAGAATTGAATATTCTAATTCTTAGCTGTGAGTTTTATTAAAATATCAAATTTATTTACCGGTTTGAAAGATAAAAAAGGTTGCATTATCAGGCGGGTCACCTATCAGGAAACGGATCAGATGGGTGTGGTTCATCATGCTAATTATGTAAGCTGGTTTGAGGTAGCCCGCACTGAATGGATGCGCACAATAGGTATTGCTTATAGCAAAGTAGAAGAGTCGGGTCTGATGCTTCCGCTGCGAAATCTGGAAGTTAATTACCACAAAGCTGCGCATTACGATCAGGAGGTGCATGTCTATACCTGGATTGACAGTTTTTCATCCATCTTGCTGACTTTTCGATATGAAGTTAGAACTGTCCCTGTGCAGGAAAATATTTTGGAAAACGAAGTAGCAGGCGATCTGCTGGTTTCCGGTACTACCACGCACATCTGGGTAGATAAAAACTGGAAAGCGACGCGGATTGACCGGACAGCACCGGAGGTGCTCAACATTATTAAAAGCTATGGCCCGGATCCGAAAGTGGAGGTGAAATCATGAAAAACAGGTTTGATAAACCCGAGATCGCCGTAACCGGTTTGGGTGTTGTAAGTCCTTTCGGCATTGGGGTAGATGTGTTTTGGAATAGCCTGATTGCGAACCGCTCGGGCGTATCAGAAATAAAAGACGATTTTTTTCGTAGATGGTCGCAGGTTGGTGCGCGCGTTCCTGATTTTGAGGCCAGGGATTATCTGGATTCGAAATTGATCCGGAAATCCTGCTACTTTACCCAACTGGCTTTGATAGCTGCGGAAGAAGCCTTATCTGATGCCGGGTTGATATCGGGTAGGGGCGAATCGCTGAAAACGGGGATAGACGGTAACCGTATCGGCACAACCTATGGCTCCGCTTTCGGCGGCGTAAGAACCCTGGAAGAATCAGTGTATGCACTTGCATCGGGAAAAACCGATCGTGTAAGCCCCCGACTCACTTCTCAGGTGATACCGAATGCCGCTGCTTTTTCGATCGATATACGCTATGGATTTCGAGGCCCTTCCATGACCTATGTCACCGCCTGCGCCGCATCAGCCAATGCCATAGGAGAATGCATTCCCTGGTTTTGGAGGGATGAGGTGGACTATGTGATTGCCGGGGGTGGCGACAGTATGTTTTCTTCTGCATTTTTATCCGGACTACGTGAAGCCGGAGCCCTGGCCAGAACCGGACCGGATGATCTGACGGCCTGGTCGCGCCCTTTTGATAAGAACAGAACCGGTATGGTTATGGGTGAAGGAGCTGCCTTTGTGGTTTTGGAAACGCTTGAGAATGCACTGCGCAGGGGTACTCATGTTTATGCCCTCCTGGGTGGGTACGGAGCTTCAGTAGATGCTTTTCATGATACATCCCCTGATCCGGAAGGAAGAGGGGCTATCCTGGCTATGCGGCGCGCACTGAATGATGCAGGAATGCAAACTTCCGACATTGACTATATCAATGCGCATGCCACTGCAACGCAGGCGGGGGATGTGGCAGAAACCAAAGCGTTGAAAAAGTTGTTTGGCGAAGAGCTGGATAATATTCCGGTGAGTTCCATCAAAGGCGCTGTGGGCCATCTGTTGGGCGGAGCAGGAGCTATTGAAAGTGTCGCATCTATTAAGGCTTTGCAAACTCAAATGTTGCCTCCAACCCTGCACGTTTCGGAGCAGGATGTGGTATCTCCGAAAGATATCGTAGCTAATCAAAGCCGTCAGGCCAATATCAAAACAGTTATGAGTAATTCATTTGGTTTCGGCGGACAAAATGGAATATTAATCTGGAAATCTTATTGACATAAAATGAATAAAGTAAAGATACCGTCTGTACAAGAGAGAAGGCTGACCCTGGAAGAACAATATCCCGTATGGCCGCGTGTGATTTTGGCCCGGCACTTTGAGATAGCATGTGAGAAATATGGAGACCGGCCCTTTATTTATGTGGATGAAAACAAGGCAAGTTTTGGTGAGGTCTGGCAACATGCAGAGAAATACGCTGCTGCGATGTTAGCACTGGGTGTTCAGCGTCGGGATCATGTAGCGGTTTTGATGGAGAACGATCCGGATTTTGTATCCCTGCTCATTGCGGTTTCGATGATCGGCGCGGTTTTTATTCCGCTCAACACAATGTTTCAAGAAGAGGAACTGGGCTACATTCTACAGCAATCCGATACCCGTTTTCTCTTTATGCACCGGCAGGTAAAGAAGATTTCGTATGATACGATGATAGCCGGATTCCTGGAAAACGCTGAGTGGAATCTCAATAACTCTTTGGAAAAAATTATTTGTTTTGAGGATGGCGGTGATCTTGCCGACCCGAAATTCATGAGTCGGCAGAATTTTATTGATTTGGCGGTAAAAACACCTAAAGATGAATTGAAACAGCGTTACAAAGATTCGCAATATCCGGATGAAATAGCCATGATCATGTACACCTCCGGTTCTACCGGCCAGGCCAAAGGTGTCATGCTCACACATGATATGCTTCTCAGAAGTGCTTACGCCACCTGTCTTAGCCGGGCTATTGAAGATGGTCGGGTTACCTATGCACCGATGCCTTTTTATCATTGTTACAATATGGTAGAAGGTATACTCGCGATGTCGTTTGTGGGCGGTTTATTGATAGCACCTCCATTGTTCACGCCCTATTCAGCATTGCAGATCATGGAGAAATACCGGGTAAATGATTTTCTGTGTGTGCCCTCCATGTTTGTGCCGCTGATTGCGCAGCCTGATATAGGCAATTATGATTTGTCTCATTTGTATGCGGTATGGGTGGGTGCAGCACCGGCTCCTTCTACCATTTGGCAGGAGGGAACTGACCTGCTTGGATTAAAGGAAATTTGTACGGGATACGGGCAAACGGAAGTATCTTCTTCCGGGGTTATTACCGAGATGCGCGATCCCATTGAAAGAATTGCGTCACGCGTGGGCCGGCCTAAACTTGCCGGAAGTGCGGGATTGCCGGAGTATGGCGGTAGCGTGGTAGAATATGCTACCCTGGATACGGAAACCATGCGGATTCTGCCCAAAGGAAAAATGGGTGAACTGGTGGTGCGAGGAAATACAGTAACCCGTGGTTATTACAAAAAGCCCGAAGAAACAGCAGAACTCATCAATCCGGATGGGTGGCTACGAACTGGCGATTTGGGAAGGATAGATGAGAATGGTTATATCGAAATGATGGGGAGAAGTAAAGAAGTTTATAAAGTTTCGGGCGAACTGGTGGCGCCTAAGGAGGTGGAGGATGTTATCAATCGGCATGAGGCTGTTGCTCAATCGTGGGTGGTTGGTATTCCGAGTGCGGTAACAACCGAGACGGGTGTAGCTTTTGTGGAATTGCGTGAAGGGAAATCGGTTTCTGCGCAGGAGATTATCGAACTGTGTTCGGATAAATTAGCCAGGTTTAAAGTTCCGCGTCATGTGTGGTTTGTTCAGGAAAGTGAGTTGCCAAAGACCGCTACGGGCAAGGTTCAGAAGATGAAGCTGAAGGATCTGGCAGAGGAGAAATTGAAGAGATAAGAGATGTTTTTTGCGATTATGAGCAGATTGGTTTAGAAGGATTTACCGACGAGCCATCGCTTTTCATATTATGTCTTTGCGAGGGGAACCGAAAAGGCGGTACAAGGATATGTCACCTCTAACGAGGTTTATTTGATTTTCATTTTTTTTCTACAATCGTGTCATCCCTAACGGGATTTGGATGGTTACGAGTTCTGCTTGGAACTATTTTGCAGCAGATAACTTGTACGATTTTCTTCGTAATTTCAGCCTGTTAATTTGTTTTTCTTAAACCCGATCACTGGTTTAAGTTCTCCAACTATGTTGGGCCACTTGAATCAATTTAATCTGCCGGTTTGCAGCGGGAACGTTTGTAGGAAATGTCGGGGCTCTTTTCAGAACTTTTAGAAAGTCTGACGAGGTGTATTACTATAGCTGGAACTTAACTAAACTTTCCAAAAGTCGAGACCGCTTTTATTTTGGATGGTTTCTTTTATATCACGTTCAACCCTTTTCATGGTTGTTGATGCACTTTATTTTACCCACGGTTTCACCTCAAGTGTTCTAAGATGTTGGGTCACTTGAATCAAT
>JBIQMB010000227.1:0-5889 GCA_044463745.1 Chitinophagaceae bacterium
CGTCATTTTCTTTATCTCGGGGGCACCCTTTGTGGCTGCTTTGGAGGTCATCGTGTATGCCGGTGCCATCATGGTGTTGTTTGTCTTTGCTATCATGATGCTGAATCTGGGAAAAGACAGTGTGAATGAAGAATCCAAATTATTGAGTTTCGGAGCCTGGATCATTCCGACATTGCTTTGCCTGGTACTGCTGTGCGAACTGATTTACGTGTTTTTTGCTTTCGAAGCACAAGGAACCAAATTGAAAATAATCGATGCTGCTGCAGTTTCTGAATCCCTTTTTGGAGGATACGTATTGGCTGTGGAACTGACGGGCATGTTATTGATGTCCGGAATTGTCGGCGCCTATCATATTGGTAAAGAAAGAAAGAGAGAATACCATCGCTATTTACAAATAAAAGAAGAAGAACATGAGTCAATTGCCACTTAATGCAGGATTATTGTTAGCCGGCCTGATGTTTCTGACCGGCCTTGCAGGTGTTATCACACGGCGGAACATCTTATTCATGCTGATGGGCGTGGAGATCATGTTCAATGCTGCCGGGCTTGCATTTGTGCTTGCCGGTGCTCACCATGGACAGGCAGATGGGCAGGTGATGCTGATTTTTATTTTAGCCATGGCTGCGGCGGAAGTTGCCGTAGGGTTAGCGCTCATCTTGCGAATATACCGGCAGAGAAAGACTGTGGATACAGATATGATGAGTTTATTAAGAGATTAATTTTTTGAAATAAGAAACGTATGAATATTGCAAACCTCCTTTGGCTCGTTCCATTTTTACCCCTGGCCGGGTTTCTGATTCTGGCCTTGTTTGGTACTAAAATACAACGCAGTCTGGTACCTGTTATCGGATCCGGGGTAGTTGGTATTTCGGCCCTGATTACCCTTATTATCGGATTGCAGTTTATGAATACGGCAGCACCCGGAGCTGTGGTTGAACAACATCTGTGGACCTGGTTCAGCATTGGCGGGTTTCATCCGGAGATGACGCTTCACCTCGATGCACTCTCGCTGACCTTTATATTTGTGATCACCTTTGTAGGTTTTCTTATTCACATGTTTTCTGCAGAGTACATGCGCGAAGATGAAGGCTATTCCAGATTCTTTGCTTACATGAATCTCTTCATTTTCAGCATGCTCGTTTTGGTTATGGCCAACGATCTGCTGTTGCTTTATCTGGGTTGGGAAGGTGTAGGACTGTGCAGCTTCTTGCTCATCGGATTTTATTATGGAGATAAGAAAAGTGCGGAATACAATGCTTATGCGGCACGGAAATCTTTTCTGATTACCCGTATCGGCGACACCTCCATGATACTTGGATTTTTTCTTTTGGTTAAGACCTTTAATACTTTAAATATTTCAGAAATTCTGACCGCTGCTCCTGAAGTATGGGCATCGGGTAATTCCACTGCTGCGTGGGCTGCTTTTTTGCTCCTGGGCGGTGCATTGGGAAAATCAGCACAGTTGCCACTGCAAACCTGGCTTCCGGATGCCATGGCCGGTCCTTCGCCTGTGAGTGCGTTGATTCACGCTGCAACGATGGTTACTGCCGGTGTGTATCTTCTGGCCCGCACAAATGTGCTGTTCGATCTGGCGCCGGCTATTCAGATGCTGGTAGCCGTAATCGGAGCCGTTACTTTATTCATTGCATCCTGCAGTGCATTGGTTCAAACGGATATCAAACGGGTGCTGGCTTATTCTACCATCGCTCAGATAGGGTACATGTTTCTTGCATGCGGCGTGGGCGCCTGGTCGGCCGCTATCTTTCATTTTATGATCCATGCATTCTTCAAAGCCCTTCTGTTCCTCGCTGCCGGGGCGGTGATACTGGCTCTGCACCATGAACAGGATATGTTTAAAATGGGTGGGCTGCGAAAAAAGTTGCCCGTGGTTTTCTGGACCTTCTTATTCGGTTCAGCCGCACTGGCATCCATCCCGCTGATAACTGCCGGGTTTTACAGTAAGGACTCCATCTTATGGTATTCTTTCGCCAGTGAAAAAGGAAGCGTATGGTTGTGGATAGCCGGAATTGTGTCCGCATTTCTTACCTCTCTTTATACTTTCCGGATGGTTTTTCTCACCTTCTACGGAAAGCAGAAAACGGATGTTACCCATTACCCTGGCATGTCTATCAAGATTCCGCTTGTCATTTTAGGCGTTCTTTCTCTGATAGCCGGGTTTATAGAGCTGCCTCATAATATGGGCCACTTTACTCCATTCAGTAATTTTCTTGACACGGTGTTGCCTCCGGCTGTTCTTACCGCTTCACCGGCCGTAGGAGAAGCAGTTTTGCAGATTGTAGCAGGTGCGCTTGCACTACTGGGTGTGTATGCCGCATGGCAGATGTACGTTAAGAATGCAGATAAGATGCAAGAGGCACGGACGCCCGTTCTGCAATCAGTTTCCAAATTTCTTTTCAACGGATGGGAATTTGATAAGCTGTACGATACACTCTTTGTTAAGCCCATGGTTCGCATCTCCGAAATAAATCGTAAAGACTTTGTTGACAGTATATATAAAGGAATCGGAAGGTTAAACCTGGCTTTTAATGCGGGTCTTAGCAGCACGCAAAACGGCCGGTTAAGGTTCTACATTTTCGGTTTAGGCATCGGTGCATTTATCATACTCACAATTATTCTGGCATTATGATATTAATAACTCTTTTAGCAATTCTGATGGGTGGCGGAATCCTTGCCTGGATTCTGGCGCCGGTTAATAAACTGGCCTCACGCTGGGTTTCGCTGCTGGCTTTGCTGGTAAACTTCTTTATCGTTATTGGCATTTGGGTTAGTAAAGGCGCAACCTTCGCTGTTGGAAATAATGCCGATTGGATAACCTCGGTAAAGTATGACTGGATTCCCGGTTTTGGCATATCCTTTCATCTGGCTATGGATGGCATCAGTCTGGTAATGACAGCGCTTACCTTCTTTTTGGGGATACTTTCTGTATTGGTATCATGGAAAAAAATAGATAAAAATGTAGGCTTTTTTCATTTTAATATTCTTTGGTTATTGGCAGGCATTACCGGTGTTTTTCTGGCCATGGATATGATGCTGTTTTACTTTTTCTGGGAAATCATGCTGGTGCCAATGTACTTTGTAATGGTTATCTGGGGGCACGAAAACAGTAAATATGCAGGATGGAAGTTTTTTCTCTTTACACAGATCAGTGGGTTGATGATGCTACTCTCCATTCTGGCTTTATACTTCCTGCACGGCAACGCTACAGGGATTTATACCTTTAATTATTTTGATTTATTAGGCAATATTCCCGGAGGTTCTTCTTCCTTTTGGTTAATGAGCGGTTTCCTGATCGCCTTCTTTACTAAATTACCTTCCATTCCATTTCATAGCTGGCTGCCCGATGCTTATGCTGAATCACCCTCAGCCGGGAGCATTATCGTAGCGGCCCTGATGTCGAAGACAGCCGCTTACGGATTAATCAGATTTGTAGTTCCATTATTCCCTGAAGCAGCCCGTGGCTTTGCTGTTCCGGCACTTATCCTTGGGGCTGTCTCTATTCTGTATGGTGCTAAATTATCCTACGGTCAGCGCAATCTGAAACGACTGATTGCTTACTCAAGTCTCAGCCATATGGGATTTATTCTTGTAGGGGTTTTCTCGTTCAATGTGCTGGCCTATCAGGGAGTACTGATGCAAATGGTAGCACATGGATTAAGCATCGCTGCATTGTTTATTATCTCTGAATTTATTTATGACAGAATCGGCACACTGGATATGCAGCAGATGGGAGGATTCTGGAAAAAAATGCCCAATATGGGTGGTGTTACCCTCGTCTTTATTATGGCTTCGCTTGGCTTACCCGGACTGGCCAACTTTGTAGCAGAGTTTCTAACCCTGGCGGGAGCCTGGCAGTTTAACGTGCCTCTGGCCGTACTGGCTACATTAGGACTGATCGTTTCGGTAACCTATTCATTAAAAATATTGCAGAAAATATTTCACCAATCAGATCATACCGAACAGAAAATGTTGCCCGATTTCAATCCGCGTGAATGGGTGGTGATGGGAAGTTTGACGGTTGCGATTATCTGGCTGGGATTATTTCCGCAATCGGTGATAAGGGTAGCTCAGCCTACCTTTGACAAAATGGAAATCAAGGCACCTGAACCGTCGGCACCCGGCGAAACCGGCCTGAAAGAAAAAAATACTTATATGCTTAAAGGAGCGATCACCCGTATAGAAAAAGGAGGTGTGAAATGGTAACTTTAGACGACTTAAAATTAATCTTACCGGAAATTATCCTGGCCGGAGGATCCATCCTTGTGATGTTGATGATCGCCATCCGCAGAAGTCATCTCATCAGCAATGTACTGACTTTGTTGACCTTTCTGGCATCTTTTATCGCATTGACCCTTCAGCCCGATGGACAACATCTGGTTTCTTCTCTTTTTGTCATCGATGCATTCGGCAAATTTCTGACCGCGCTGATTTTGCTGGCAGGTTTTGTTATCACACTTTTTTCATTTCCTTATTTTCATATACAGGACGAAACCAAGGAAGAGTACTATATCTTACTATTGCTGGCAACGCTTGGTGCGGTATGCATGACCATTAGCAACCACTTTATTTCCTTTGTTCTTTCGCTCGAAGTGCTGAGTGTGTCATTATTTGCCCTGATCGGTTACCTGCGGCAGCATAGTTTTACTACAGAAGCTGCCATTAAATACCTGATCATGGCAGCAGTGGCCACCTCTTTTGTGCTGTTTGGTTTTGCATTAATATATACAGTAACAGGTACAATGGATCTGCAAGGACTGGCAGCCTCGCTTGCCAATACGCAAATGAACATCCTGGTATTGGCCGGGTTGGCATTGGCTATTGTTGGATTCGGTTTTAAAATGGCACTGGTTCCATTCCATCTATGGACGCCCGACATTTACTCGGCCGCCCCGGCACCGGTTGCAGCCTTTGTGGCTACGGTAAGTAAAGGCGCTGCTTTTGTGTTTCTGCTGAGGCTTTTCTACAGCATCGGCGGATTGGATCATCAGGGCATCTGGATAGCCTTTGCGGTGATTGCTACAGCCTCTATGTTTATTGGTAACTGGCTGGGATTACAACAAAAGAATATCAAACGCCTGATTGCCTATTCTTCCATTTCACATCTCGGATACCTGATGGTCGGATTTCTGGCTTTTTCGGTTCCCGGTATGCGGGCCTCCGCTTTTTATCTCGTCATTTATTTTGCCAGCATCCTGGCCGCCTTCGGTATGATAGCTTATCTGACAAGCAAGAAGGGCGAACCCGTCATGATAGAAGATTACCGTGGCTTATTCTGGACCAAACCATGGCTGGCAGCATTCTTTACCCTGGTTATGCTTTCATTGGCAGGGATTCCTTTTACTGCGGGATTCATGGGTAAATTTTATGTGCTTGCATCCGGAATGGCTACCGGCAGATTGTTTCTGTTGATTGTACTTGTGGTGTCAAGCACGATCGGGTTATTTTATTATCTGCGGGTTGTAGCAACCATGTTATCCAGAACAGAAACTTCCGCTGTTTCAGATCAGCATATCGGCAGGCATTCCCTGATTTTGAAACTCGTTGTGGCAGTATTTTTTGTGCTGTTGCTGTGGTTGGGTATTTATCCAAATACTTTTCTGGATATGATGGGAATGTAATCCACAGGGTTTCGAAGGATTCAAATAGTGGTAACTCCATACGAAGGCACTAAGTTGGAAACAGGCTTTCTCATTCTCAAAGCGAGATGAAGCAATCCCTCTGTTTGTATTTTGGAAACCTTTCCCAAATGTTAAGGAGAGTTCCCGGCTTGTTAAGAGGTATTTCCCCCATCCTTAAACTCCAGAAAAAAGCAGAATACAACTCTCCAAAAATAAAATACCCCCAATCAAATGATCAGGGGCATTGCTATAA
>JBIQMB010000228.1:0-5878 GCA_044463745.1 Chitinophagaceae bacterium
TCTTGCTTTTCTAATGGTTTCTTCCATAAACGGAATGGCACAGAGAATAGAGCCGGATACTTTGGCACCGGTAAAGAGAGATACCATGCGGCAATTTCAGATTATCAGAGGGCCGAGTTTGCGTATGCTTGAAACAGACACCGGCAGTTTGCAAACCATTGCCGGGGGAGCCGTGGTTCAGCACGAAGGGACGCGGTTTTCGGCTGATAGCATTGTCATGAATAACACCACGCGCATCCTCCAGAGTTTTGGAAATGTGCATATTAATGATGGAGATACGGTAAATATTTACTCCAGATACCTGAGTTATGATGGAAACAGAAAATATGCTTTTTTGAAAAACAATGTAAAGCTCACCGGTAAAAACGGCACACTTTATACCGAAGAACTGGATTACAACCTGAATACAAGTATCGGAAATTATTATAAAGGAGGGCGGATTATCAACGAAAAAAATGTGATCACTTCTCAGACGGGGACCTACTATGCGGATACAAGAGATGTTTATTTCAAGAAGAATGTAAAGATGGACGGGACAAAGGATCATGTGAGGGCCGACTCGTTGATTTATAATATGAACGATGGAGGAATCACCTTTGTGAGTGATACCTATATTAAAAATAATGACGTAGAAATCCGGACCAGCGAAGGACGATATGATTCCAATACAGGAGATGCATTTTTTAGTTCACGCACCAACATCCGTGATTCAAGCGGTCGGATTTACACCTCTAATACCATGGCACTGGAGGGCAAAACCGGCAATGCGCAATTGGAAGGAAACGCCATCATTATCGACTCCGCTAATGGCTTTAGCTTGCTGGCCAACCAGATTTTTCTGGATGATAAAAACAACTCTTTTTTAGCCACGCAAAAACCCTTGCTCATCATTCAGCAAAAAGATGACAGCACTTACCTGGCCGCTGACACCATTTTTTCAGGACTGGCTTATATGCTGAAAAAATCAACTGCCGTAACCGGTGATTCTGCCTCTCTGCTCAACAGGCAGCAAACAGAAAAGATCATCAATGTAAGGTCAGATACTTTACAAAACGATGAATTGGACAGTGATTCGCTTCATCGTAAAAGCGGAACACTTCGCGAAGGAGAGAAAGAAGATACCCTGATCGTGATTCCGGGCCGGCACTCTGATTCCATTCGTTTGATAAGTCATGATACCCTAAAAGTGAAGGAGGAAACGACAGTGTTAAAGGATTCTGTCTCTTCAAAAAAAGATACGGCATTAAAGCCGCCATTGCATGCTGTGGACTCGATTTCCACTGCAATCAAACAAAAAGATGCAAGAGATTCCTTAGGCCGGAGAGTTTCGATCCATTTAAACAACGATACGCTGCAAATGCGGGATTCGGCAACCATTACAACGGCTGATTCCTCAACCGTGAACCCGGATAGCGCTCGTTTTTTCATAGCATATCATCATGTTCGGATTTACAATGATTCAATGCAAAGCGTGTGTGACAGTCTGTTTATTTCTTCGCTCGATTCTGTATTCAGGATGTATCAGAACCCTGTGGTGTGGAATGGTAAAACCCAGGTTACAGGCGATACCATGTACTTGTTTACCAAAAATAAAGAAGCAGAACGATTATATGTTTTTGATCAGGCACTGGTTATTAGTCGAACGGATGAAGGATTTTTTAATCAGATGGGCGGTAAAACCCTCAACGCATTTTTCAAAGAAAACAGGTTTGATTCCATTCGTTTCAGAGGCAGCCAGGCTGAAGCGGTTTACTACATGCAGGAGGAAGACAGCTCATACTACGGCGTGAGTCGTACTTCGGGTGATGTGATTGAAATGCTGTTTAAAAAAGGCGAATTAAACAAGGTTATTTTTATAAATAAAGTTCCGGGTAAAATGTATCCGATGGGCGAGATGCCTGAATCGGAACAGAAACTAAAAGGCTTTGAATGGCTGGATGACCGGCGGCCGAAGAACAAGGCGGAATTGTTTCAGTAGGCCGGGTTTTTTTATTGCATCATATAATACTGATATATTGAATAGCGCATGGTGCAGCGCAGCTCATCTCATCTTAAACCCTTGCGGAATATCGAAGGTATTGCGGGGGATCTTTCCGGCTTTAATTTTGACTGCCCTTGTAATGCTTGATCCACCTGCACTTTGGATAGAAGATAGCATAAGAATATTTTTCCAACCGGCAAAGGTGCTTGTCACTACGTTGGTCTGTACACTATATGCGTGGCAGCGTTTATTGGCAATGGTCGTGTCTTCCAGTTTCGTTACTTTGCCCGAAAGTTTGTCTTCTTCGGATATGTCATCCCAGCCAAACTTTGGTTCGGTGCCGCGGTATGCCTTACCTGTTCTATACACTTCCTTATTTTGATAAATGATTTTATAATTACTTTCTCCATCGCTCATAAATGTATCGCTTAAGCGGTCACCTTCGTAGGTGTCCCTTCTTTCCTTGAGTCCGTAGTCGTCAAAAAAAACAATCGTCTTGTAACTCATGTGTACGGAGAGTGTGTTCAGCGTGGTCTCATAAGTGATGGTTCCTGATTTAACCTGGTACTTTTTATCCGCTTCCCTGATGGGCGTTTTTAATTCTTCGCTGCTCTCTCGTTGTTGCAGACAAGAAGCGATGAAGAAGGTCAGTAACAGTAAAAAGGTTGTTTGGTATTTCATTTATTCATCACAAATAAAAGACTTTCTTATCTTATTGAGTAATAAAGAGGGATAATTTATAAATTCCTGCTTTTTTGGTGGATTTTTGAGCCTCTCGCCAAAGTGATAAGACACCGTTTTAGAAAATATTTTGCTCCGTCAAAATCGGTTAATGATGTTTACCATCACCCTGAACGCAAGGTTTGGCGAAGAAGTTTGATTGACCGTGCCGGTGATATACAATTCTTTTGGCGGAATATAAAAAGCAACCGAACCGATGGAGCCGCAGTGGCCAATGGTTTCAGGAAATTGGTGGAAGGGAGAAAGAATACGCGGGATAAAAAACTTTTGAATACCCGTGCCGTATTTAAACGGAAAAAAGATAGGATTCCATTTCTTCAGGGCATTTATTTCTTCATCTGAGAAAAAGATACCATCAAAAAAGGCGCGCAAAAATATCATTTGATCTTTAGCAGTGCTTGCTATATCGTGATGGGTTGAAAGCCAGTAAGATGAAATATCAAGTTCACTGTTCTTATACCAGATCGGCGCATATACGTCAGCCGCCCCCGGCAATACAAAAGTATCCTTCATTTTGAATTCCGTAAAAAAGCCAGTAAGCAAATCATGGAGGGATGTACCACTTACCGCCTCCAGAATTTTTCCCAATAATCTGAAGTTGGTTTCAGAGTAGTTGGCTTTGCCCGGGCTGCCCGGCCGGTACTTTGCAGGCATACGTTTTACTTCACTCATCACCTTTTCCAATGGCCAGGATTGGTTCTCGCCGTTCTTTATTAGATCCATATTTTTTAATCCGTCCGATCTTTTATCAATCAGGTAGCAAGGCAGGCCGGAGGTTTGGGTAATCAGATGGCTGATGGTTATTTCATTAGAATAATCGGTCCCTTTAAACACAAGCAATTTACTTAACTCCTGCGTACTGAAGTACGATGAAATTCGTTCATCAAGATTTAATTTTTTATCACGATCAAACCGGAGTGTGATAAATGAAAGAATCATTTTATTGATACTGGCTATGAAATACCCACTTTCGGGTTTCAGATTTCCGGAAGATGAAATTAAATCTATCGAACGGTCCCTGGACTGAACATGGAAAACGGCTCCATGAATGTGAGTTTTTTGGGTGGCTCTGGCTACAATCCGATCAAGCGTGTTTTGGTTTATTCCTTTCATATATTTGATTGCCCAATTATGGCGTTGTAAATTTAAACTTACTCCGGTGATGTGTGGAACAGGAGGTTGTTAATTATTGCCTTATCCTTTAATTTTTGACGATTAAGAATTGTGATTATTGGAGATCCGTTTTTGTGTTCTTGTTATCCACATACGATAATAACCGATTATCAATTTTATCCTTACACTCGATTGATTACGAGGTGAATGATGTATCTTGAATTCTCTTAATTATTAACTGCTAAATAACTGCTATGGATTCAGGTATCATCTCCAACGTTTTGTTGCCGCTGGCACTGGCTATTATCATGTTCGGTTTAGGTCTATCGCTTAAGGGTAGCGACTTCAAACGGATCTTAGTGCATCCAAAAGCCGTACTTGTGGGCTCATTTACGCAACTGATTTTATTACCAGCGCTGGGTTTTGGAATTGCGGCGCTGATGCTGAGTTCGCAACCTGAATTGGCTGTTGGCCTTATCCTGCTTGCAATGTGTCCGGGCGGTCCTACCTCTAATTTATTGACCCACCTGGCCAATGGTGATACTGCTCTTTGTATCTCACTGACGGCCATATCCAGCATTGTCAAAATTTTTACCATCCCCATTATGGTGAATCTGGCTATCCTTCATTATATGGGTGTAGCTACAGAATTTCATCTGGAAGTTTTGGGTTCGATAATTAAAATCATCACCATCACCATTGTTCCCGCATCATTGGGTATGTTGGTTAAGGCCTGGGCTCCGGGCTTTGCGGACCGTGCGATGAAACCGGTTAAGATAATGTCTGCACTATTTTTAGTACTGGTTATTCTGGCTGCTGTGTATCAGGAGCGGGAAAATATTGTGGAGTTAATGGCCAGTGCGGGTCCGGCGGCGCTGGCGCTGAATCTTTCGGGAATGGTGTTGGGATACTATATTCCGCAGGTTTTGAGGTTACCTTTTAATCAGCAGATCACCATTAGTATAGAAACGAGTATCCAGAACGGCACGCTTGCGATTGCCATAGCCAGTAGTCCGTTAATGCTTAACAGTCCTGCAATGTCGATACCGGCCGTGGCTTACAGCTTAATAATGTTTATTACGGCAGGCATTTTTATTTCGATCGTTAAACGCAGGCAGGTGAAGATGGCGGCAGTCAGGGTGAAAGCTTAGGTGGTGACTCCCTGGATTGAAATCAAACATATTTGAATCGACTTTTTAGCAACGATAAGTCACATGCCTGGAGGCCTACGCCAGTTAAGACCTTTTTTCACGCAAAGAAATAGTTTCACGCAAAGACGCAACGACCGCAAAGAATTTTTCTGACGAAAAATGAAACCACAAGACTCTTTTCGGCCTCCGCTGGTTCAAGTGTTCCAATGCAGTTGGGTTACGTAATTCTATTAAATCTATCTGGTTTGTAATCGGACTATTAATAATGTATGGCATGTCCTATATGATCAAACCCTGCGTTAACTCCTCATCTCATGTTCTCTGCGTTTCAATATTTTTTGCCACCAAGGCACGAGGACACGAAGTTCCACAAAGGACTCCGCTGGTTCAAGTGTTCCAACGCAGTTGGGTCACTTGAATCTATTAAAAGCATCCGGTTTGTAACTGGATATGATGATATTTTATTTTATGAAGGAACCCTATACCCTTGCCATGCAGATATCTCTGCGCTTTTTATCCAATTCTATCGCGAGATTTTTTTCGCACAAAGAAATGATCTCACGCAAAGGCGCAACGACCGCAAAGGATTTTTCTGTCGAAAAATGAAATCACAAGATTCTTTTCGGCCTCCGCTGGTTCAAGTGTTCCAACACAGTTGGGCCACTTGAATCCGATAAAAGCAACCGGTTTGTAACCGGATTATAATATTGTCTTATCCATTGTAAATAGTAGAACCCTGCGTTAACTCTGCATCTCATGTTCTCTGCGTTTCAATATTTTTAGCCACCAAGACACAAGAACACTAAGTTTCACAAAGGTAATTTCTCATAAATTTCAGACATAGCCCTCAACTGGTTCAAGTGTTCCAACGCAGTTGGGCCACTTGAATCCG
>JBIQMB010000229.1:0-5877 GCA_044463745.1 Chitinophagaceae bacterium
ATTCCACATTGTGCAACGAAAACGTTTTTACTGGCTATGTATTTTACAAATCCATCCCGGGGCATGAATACGTGCATGGCGTACCGGGAATCATAGACGACCATTTTTTCACAGAATTAAAACGACGCAATGGTATTTTTCTGACCTCTGAGTCAGATCAGAAAATCAGAGCGTACAATCAAAAAACGAATAAGAAACCCGGCGGCCTCTCATCCTATTGGCAAAAAGTATCATACTGGTCGGGTGATGGGGTGTCTATTATCCGGCATTATATCTCTTCCGGCTCCATTGATCAAACCATTCAATTCATTTTAGAGGAGGAGAAAAAGGGAAGTAATACCTTTTATAATATTACCGCTGAGGGAATTAACCAATTTGCCATAGCCTTAATTTCAATGAAAAAAAATGATGACGCATATAAGATGCTCAAGTTCAATACCGAGATTCATCCAAATTCATCTTTAGCCTACTTCATGTATGGCGGTATGTTAATGGGTTTGGGGAAGACGGAAGAGGCCAAAAAGGCCCTCGAAAAAGCATTAGAACTGGATCCGGAAAATTCCGAAGCGAAACGGATTAAAAAAGAAATGGGATGGTGAATTGGTGTTTTAAGCACAACAAAACAAGTCTTGCTCATTAAAAAAATTATCGTGAAACAGTTTCTTTTCTTGGCTGCAACACTTTTGTGGAGCTTAAATCTAAGTGCGCAAAACATAGCCATTATACCAAATGTAAAAATCAAATTAAGAGACGGAATTTTACTGAATGCGACAGTTTATAAACCACAAGATCAGAAAGAGCCGCTTCCTCTGATATTTCAGTTGACACCATATGTTAGCGATAACTACCATGACAGAGGAATTTATTTTGCAGAACATGGGTTCGTTTTTGCCAACGTTGATTCCAGAGGTAGAGGAAATAGTGAAGGAGACTTTGATCCATTTCAACAAGAAGCCAAAGATGGCTACGACGTGGTTGAATGGTTTTCCGGCCAACCCTACTGCAACGGCAAATTAGCCATGTGGGGAGGCTCTTATACAGGTTACAATCAATGGGCTACAGTTAAGGAACTGCCGCCACATCTGAAAACAATAGTGCCAACGTCCTCGGCAAAACCAGGTACTGATTTTCCTCACTATCGAAACATCATGAATTCCTATTTGATTCGCTGGCTGACATTTACTACTGGCAAAACTTTAAATCTGAAACTCTTTAATGATTTGGGTTTCTGGAATTCTAAATATATGGAGAGATACAATAAAGACCTGCCTTTTGCAAGCCTGGATTCCATTGCAGGTAACCCAAATGAAATATTCCAAAGCTGGGTGACCAAACATCCAATATTGGATGAATACTATAAAAACATGATTCCAACCAAAGAACAGTATGCTCAAATCAATCTACCCATTCTGACTATTACGGGCATATATGATGCAGATCAACCAGGAGCACTCGGTTTTTATAAAGAATTTATGCAGTATGCGTCTCCTGCGGCAAAAGAGAAACACTATCTTATCATTGGGCCCTGGGATCATCCTGGAACAAGAACTCCACAAAAAGAAGTGAGCGGACTCACCTTTGGAGACGCCTCATTATTGGATATGAATGATCTTCACCGCCAATGGTATAATTATACTTTAAAAGACAACATAAAACCTGATTTTTTAAAAAACAAGGTGGCCTATTATGTGACCGGTAAAGACCAATGGAAATATGCCACAACTTTGAATGAAATCGGACACCGTAAAGAAGATCTTTATCTCGTCGCACCGGCGGGGATGAAACAGGATGTACTCAATGGAGGCGAATTACTGCAGAAATTACCTGCATCAAAAAAACCTGCAGAATATACATACGACCCATGGGATAAAACCAACGGCCGGCGCGAATTAAAACCAGTTGAAAATTTTTATACCGATCAGTCAGAAGTCTGGTATTACACAGATAATGCGGTGATTTACCATTCAGCACCCTTTGAAAAAGAGACAGAGATTTCCGGCTTTTTTGAATTGAAGGCCTATATAGAAGCTGATGTAAAGGATGTGGATATAGAAGCCGATATTTATGAGATTAGACCGGATGGAAGCAGTGTATATTTAACCGGAGATATCATCAGAGCAAGGTATAGAGAAAACCTGGAAAAGGAAAAGTTGTTAGTGCCAGGAGAAATCAATCTGTTTCATTTTAGTCACTTTCCATTTGTTTCAAGGATGATTGAAAAAGGCAGCAGAATGCGGCTGATTATCACTTCACCTAATTCTATCCATATTCAAAAAAACTATTGCAGTGGTGGTGTGGTGGCACTTGAAACAGCAAAAGATGCGCATACTGCTCATATCAAAATTTATAACGAGAGCAAGTATCCGAGTGTGCTGATGATGCCGGTTGTTGATCATTAATGTTGTTGAATCACAGAATTTAAATCTCGTTTAAGGTTCATCCACTTCAAAGACTAAACAATTCAGATTCTTAAAAAATATAAAAATGAAAAAATGAAAACTTTATTCTTAATGTTTGTTGAATTGATTTTAGCTCAATCACTCTTTTCCCAATATAAGTACCCGGTTTCGAAAACGGTGGATGTATCCGATACCTATTTTGGAACAACCATTCATGATCCTTACCGTTGGTTAGAGGATATCAAAAACCCTGAGGTAACGAAATGGTTTAAAGCTCAAGCAGATTTCACCAATGCAGAACTGGCGAAAATTCCTAATCAGGATAAATTGCTTGAAGAGTTTGAAAAATACGATGCCATTGGTTTTCTGCCTTACCAGCCAATTGCAAAAGCCGGCGGAAAATACTTTTACAAAAAACGTTTGCCGAATGAGCAAATTTATAAGCTATATTACCGAAATGGTGAAGCGGGAGAGGAAGTCCTGCTCTTTGACCCGCAGAAATACATTGAAGGAAAAATTTTCGATTACATTGTAAGCATTAACGATGAAGGAAGCCTGGCACTCTTAAATCTAAGTGAAGCGGGTACTGAACTTGGAGACATTCATGTAATGGATGTGCCGACCAGAAAATTCTTGCCTGATATCATCCCCCATAGCCGGGGACAATTTGCCCGAGGCAGTAATACCCATGTTTTATATTGGGTCTATAAAAGCTACGATGTGCATGATCCGGATAATAATCTAAACACACCTTTTAAGCTGCATATCACCGGCACACCCGTATCCAAAGATAAGACCCTGGTCAGTTCAGAAAAGAACCCGGAATTAGATATTCTTTCAAGAGACTATCCGAAAATCGATTTCTTCAAAAATTCGCCATATATGATTCTTGGGAAATACACGGTGGAACGGAATCTGACTTTATACTTTGCGCCTATCTCTGAGTTGAGAAACGAAAAGGTAAATTGGATGCCGTTAGCCACTATTGAAGACGAAATACTAAGATTTTTTGTAAATGGAAAAGATATCTACTTTCTGACGAGCAAGGGTAACCCAAACTTTAAAATTATAAAAACTTCCTTTGAAAGTCCTGATTTAAAATCAGCAGTAGTGGTTGCTGAAGGAAATAAAGAATGGCAACTCTCAAGAGATGACATCGCGCAGACGAAGGATTTCCTGGTATTTAACAAAACAAAAAATGAATTGATAACCAAAACCTTTCAGTATGCTTTTAATACAGGCCAAACATCTGAAATAGTTATTCCGTTGGAAGGCGTTAACAGCCCTTCAAGTCTGTCGGGAGATGAAAACGAAATATACTTAATGAACTCCGGCTGGACCAGACCCGGTAACTTTTATTGTTATAACCTTCTAACAAAAAAATTGTCGGATGGCATATTCAACATGAAGCAGGACTACCCCGGCCTGGGAAATATCGTGTATGAAGAAGTTGAAATCCCTTCATGGGATGGAACCTTGGTTCCGCTGAGCATTGTATATGACAAAACAAAACTGAAAAGAGACGGTAGTAATATTGTTTATATGGGAGGGTATGGTGCATATGGCATGAGTTTCCCACCCATGTTTTTTCCATTCGACTTGCCCTTGCTTAATCGCGGAGTTGTATTAGCAACAGCGCATGTGCGTGGAGGAGGTGAGAAAGGCAGTGAATGGCATCAGGCCGGAAGAAAGACTACAAAACCCAATACCTGGAAAGATTTTAATGCTTGTGCAGAATGGCTGATCAAAAACAAATACACATCTGCTGACAAATTCGGAATTATGGGTGGCAGTGCCGGTGGTATCTTAATAGGGAGAGCTATAACGGAAAGGCCTGATCTGTACAAAGTAGCTATCCCCAAAGTTGGGGTAATGAATACCTTGCGAATGGAATTTGAACCCAATGGCCCAGCGAATATCCCGGAATTTGGAACGGTTGCTATAGAAGAGGAATTTAAAGCATTGCTTGAAATGGATTCCTATCATCATATTAAAAAAGGAGTAAAATATCCAGCCCAGCTTATCACTACGGGCTTCAATGACCCACGGGTAACGAGTACCAACCCGGCCAAGTTTGCTGCAAGGATGCAAGTTGAAAATGCCTCCGGTAATCCGGTGTTTCTGTATGTGAATTACGCGGCGGGCCATGGAATGGGTAGTACAGTAAGTGAATTTTTTCAGCAGCTTGCAAAAGAATACGCATTCCTATTGTGGCAAACCGGGCATCCGGAATTTCAGCCTGACAAGATTGCCATAGTCAATAATTAAGAAGTTTAAAACAAACCATCCAATCCTGAATCAAAAATAATGACCATGCGAAATCTGAGACCAACCTTTTTGTTAATCATAGCATGGGTTTTAGGCACAACTAGCTCCTACTCACAAAAGATTGCCTTCCCAAAAGAAAATTACTCCGATAGCGCAAAGTTGGCGGCAGCTATTCCCCGTCTTGCAGAAAAAGCCAGGAGCATCTACCCAGATGAGGAAAGGTTCAAGTATCTCGTTGATATGGTTCATCTTAATATGGCTTCTGCTCAGTACGATCAGGCTATTCTTTATTTAGATTCCACACGATTATATTTGGAAACAGAAAGAGGCATATCAAAAGACCTCGTGCGTGCCGTTAATCTTCCCTTTGAAGTGTTCGCGAAAACTCATCTCTCAAATCATCAATTACCAAAAGATAAATTTTTGTCCGCTTTCGACAAGAATTTTGAACACGCCTACATGCAGTTGAGCAATGAGGCTCAGGCCATTGCTGCATTATTTCCACGACAACCCATTAGCTTTTTCGAAAGCAGCTTTAACGATTTTATTGATAAACATCAGAATACCGATTCGCTTACACTAAGCGAGGCCACTCAATTAATTCAGGCTTTTAATAATTACAAGATATATAGCCGGGTACTGCCTGTTACGAAAAAAATTTTCGCAAAGGCTGAAGAAAAAACATACGTCACCGAAAGAGTAATGATTAAAACCAGAGACGGCAGTGAAGTTCAAGCTGTAATCGTTCGCAAAAGGGAGTTAAAGGAAAAATTGCCTGCAATATTTGTTTTTAATATCTACGCTGACTCTGTTGAAGATTTGACCGAAGCCAGATTATACGCCAATGCAAATTACGCAGGTATTGTAGCAAACACCCGAGGTAAAGGAAACAGTCCACAGTCAATAGAACCATTTGAGCATGATGCGAAGGATGCTTATGATGTGATAGACTGGATAAGTAAGCAAAAATGGAGTAACGGAAAAGTGGGCATGGTTGGCGGCAGCTATCTCGGTTTTGCGCAATGGGCAGCAGCGAAAACATTGCATCCCGCTTTGAAGACTATTATACCCTAGGTAGCAGTGGGCATAGGCATTGATTATCCAATGTTCAAAAACGTATTTATGAGCTACATGCTTCGTTGGCTACATTTGGTTACCAATCACAAGGAGACGGATGATGCCGATTTTGGAAATCTGAACTACTGGGATT
>JBIQMB010000230.1:0-5872 GCA_044463745.1 Chitinophagaceae bacterium
GCTTTTTCTGTGGAAAGAACAAATTAACAACACAAAAGGGGACGAAAGTCCCCTTCATACGATTTTATTTTCAATTATTTTCTCGGACAATAGTGCATTTAAATATGAAATATTATGCAATCAGGTGTATTGAGAATTCCATTTCTCTGCAGAGGAAAACTCCTAATTAAAACAATGAGAATTATGAGACTAACAATTATTTTACTCGTCGGGTTTTGCTTGCATGCGAGTGCAGGCGGGTACGCCCAGAACGTTACAGTATCCGGTAAAAACATGACGATGGAAAAAGTTTTTTCCCGGATAAAAGCTCAAACAGGTTACACTTTCTGGTACAATGTAGAACTGGTAGATAAAGCAGGTAGGATGAACCTGGATATAAAAAACAAGCCGCTGAATGAAGCGCTGGATGTCTGTTTCCAAAATCAGCCTTTCGGATATGAAATCATTGGCAAAACGATTGTGGTAAAACAGAAAGAGGTTGTCCCGGCTTCCTTTGTCAGGGCAGCAGCTACGTTGCCGCCTCCCATTACCGTTAAAGGAAAGGTTACCGATGAAAACGGCCAGCCGCTGGCAGGTGTAAGCGTGGTTGTGGGCAGCAGCAATGCGGGTACTGCTACTGATGCCAATGGGAATTATTCTATCGAAGTGGCGGATGATGGTACCCTGACCTTTTCTTTTGTAGGGTTTGCCCCGCAGATCGTTAGTGTTGATGGACGAACAACCATCGACATAAGCCTGAAAAGAGAAGAAAGTGCGTTGAGTGCTGTAGTGGTAGTGGGTTATGGAACCCAAAGAAAGATCGATGTTACGGGATCAGTGGCTTCTATCAAGGGCAGCGACATTGCTAACCAACCTGTTTCAAACCCTCTTTCCGGATTGCAGGGTAAGGTAGCCGGTGTGCAGATAACAAACAGTGGTGCTCCCGGTGCTTCTCCCGATATCCTGATCAGGGGACTCGGAACTTTTAATGCTAAAACCTCACCACTGTATGTGGTAGATGGTGTGTGGGTTGATAACATTCAGTTTCTGAACCCTTCTGATATCGAAACGGTAAACATACTTAAAGATGCTTCAAGCCAGGCAATCTTTGGTGTGAAAGGTGCAAATGGAGTGGTATTAATTACCACCAAAAAAGGCAGCAGATCCAAAGTGTCTATCAATTACAACGGTTCAGTAGGTTGGCAGGTGGCCAATAACATTCCCGAAATGGCTAATGCACATGAATATGCCATTCTGTTTAACGAACTGCAAAGAGCGAATAATGGAACCAGCTTCCTTGATTCTTCTCAATTTGATGAGGGTACCAATTGGTTTAATCAAACGCTCCGCAATGGTATCATAACCAACCATCAGGTTTCAGTTTATGGCGGTGGTGAAAAGGGGGCTTATTACTTATCGCTCGGCTATCTTAATCAACAGGGAATTTTAAAGACGAATGATTATGACCGCTACACCGGTAGTTTCAGAAATGATATCAAAGCAACTAAAAATATCACGACCGGTTTTACCCTGATTGGTCAATACAGTAAAGCGAAAAATACACCCGGCGGTATCTGGCGTTCTTTGTACACGGCGCCCTCTGTCTTGCCTGTACGTTTTGCCGACGGTACTTATGGTGATCCGGGTTATTATGGATTGGGGTCAGTCGTATCTAATCCACAGGTGTCGCTGGATTACAATAATGCTTCCACGCAGGGGTATCACCTGAACGGGTCAGTGTATGCCGACATTCAGATTCTGAAAAAGTTTACATGGCATACCGATTTTGGTGGATTGTATGATGCTACAGAATTTTTAAATTTCACACCTATTTATAAAGCAAATTCGAATCAGCAGAGCACACACAATACGCTTACCCGAAATACGACCTCGCTAAAAAACTGGCTGATCAATAATACCCTTACATACAAAAATAGTTTCGGCGATCATAACCTGACCGTTCTTCTTGGGCAGTCTGCACAAAGAAATTATGGGTACAATACAAACGGGATAGCACAGGATGGAAGCCTTTCATCTAACCCCCAAACCTGGTATTTAAGTTTGGGAAATGGGGGCGGTACCGTCAATGATGCTCCATCATTAGAAAAAGTTTCTTCTTATTTTGGAAGGGTTACTTATTCGTATCACGACAGATACACCATAACCGGAACCCTTCGCTCTGATGCCAGCTCTTTGTTTACAGCCAACAGCGGAAGAGCAACATTGCCATCAGTAGGCGCCGCATGGATCATTAGCAATGAGTCGTTCATGGCTAATTCCAAAAATATCAACGCGCTCAAATTAAAAGCAAGCTGGGGTATGATCGGAAACAGCGGCGTGCCGCTTCAGGCTTCGGTATCGCAAACAGATGCCAATAATATTATTTTCGGAAACAACGGCGTGTTACTTGCAGGGCAGAGCGTGTCCAAGCCGATCCCTCCATTGCTGAATTGGGAGAAGAGCCAGGGATATGATGTAGGAATTGAAGCAGCATTGCTTGATAGCAGGCTGAATGTAGAAGCCGATTATTACAATAAAGAAACCCGGAATTTTATATTCGCTTTGTTTCTTCCGGGATCCAGCGGGTATTCCACATCTTTCCTTCTTGAAAATATCGGTGGTGTAAGAAACAGTGGATTTGAATTATCCCTAAACTGGAATGACCATATTAATGCGGATTGGCGGTATTCTGTAGGTGCTAATGTTTCTTATAATCAGAATGAGTTTTATGAAAATAAATTCGGTGGCAGTCAGAAATTTTATTCTGGTGGAGCAGCATCAACTGGAGGTCAGTTAGGCACGCTTACCACGTTGGGCCAGCCTTTGGGAGTTTTTTACGGTTATCAGGTTGTCGGGATTTTCCAGAGCCAGGATGATGTTAATAATTATAAGGACTCAAAAGGAACCGTATATCAACCCAATGCCAAACCCGGTGATTTTAAGTATGCTAAGCTTACCAATGATGGTATTGGTGCTATAAATGCACAGGACCGGATGGTAATTGGAAACCCGAATCCAAAATGGATGTATGGCATAAATACTTCATTCTCGTACAAAGAGTTCGATCTCGGACTTGATTTCTATGGCGTAGCCGGAGTAGATCTTTATAATGCGAACAAAGGCCTGCGTTTTGGAAATGAAAATTTCACCAAAGATTTCTTTGATAAACGCTGGCATGGCAGTGGAACCTCCGATACCTATCCTTCTGTAAGCATAGGTGGAGGGCAAAATTATTATATCAACTCATGGTATGTAGAAAGTGGAAGTTTTTTCAGGATCAGGAATGCCCAACTTGGATATACACTTTCATCCGACGGTATGGCGAAATTAGGTGTTGAAAAATTGAGGGTGTATGTGAATGCACAAAACCCCATCATTTTTACCCGTTACAAAGGATTTTCACCTGAACTCTCCGGGGCCTCACCCGGCAATCGGGGCATTGATAACAATGTGTATCCCCTGTCGGCTACGTACAACCTGGGTGTAAATCTTACTTTCTAAACTCATAAATTAATTGTTATGAAATACTATATAAAATATTTATTCGGGTACAAACCAATGAGGTACCTTATCTGGATGATGATAGCAATACCTGCTATGGTTATACATGGATGCTCAAAGGATTTTACAAGTTCAAGCGCAGCATTGGTAGGCCAACCCGATGCTAAAAATTTTTGGCAGAATGCTGATGGAGCAGCGGCAGGAAGAGCTGTTATCTCTATGTATGCAAACCTGCGCTCGTGGAATAACGTTGCTTTCGCTGCGGTGGCTATCGAAAGCATCGGATCGGATAATGCCGCTAAAGGTAGTGTGCCTAATGATGCGGCATTTCTGAATCAGTACGATAATTTTACCGTTGACCCCTCAGAAGGACAATTGAATGGATTTTGGACCGCCCAGTATCAAAACATCAATTACGCCAATCAGGTCATTGATAATGTGCCAAATATTAACATGGATGGCGGCTTGAAAAACAGGTACATAGCCGAAGCCAAATTTGTACGAGCCTATTCGTACTTCAGGCTCGAACGCGCATTTGGAAATATTCCTTTGGTTCTAAAAGTTCCTTCTGCACCGGCAGAGCTTAATCCTGTGCAGTCAACACCTGCAGAGGTATGGGCTGCGATTGAGAAAGACCTGACTGATGCGGCCGCTGTGCTTCCTGTATCCTATGGCCCTGCAGACGTGGGCCGCGCTACCAAAGGAGCCGCCCTTGCCCTGATGGCAAAAGTCAGCATGTATCAAAGTAAGTGGAGTGAGGTGTTGAATTATTCCAAACAGGTTATGGACCTGGGCGTTTATTCTTTATTTCCCGACTTCTACGGCATGTTTCGTATAGCCAATGAAAATAATCAGGAATCCATATTTGAGATTCAGTGTAATTATTTGGCCGGGAACGGTATGCTTTCTAATTCACAGTATTCACAAATACAGGGCAACCGCGATGCAGATGCAGGGTGGGGGTTCAATGTTCCGACCCAGGACCTGGTTAATGCATTTGAGCCCGGTGACCCACGCCTCGGTTTTACCGTAATGAGACAAGGAACCACCACACCAAGTGGTGATGTTGTGCCCATGGCTACCGCAGGGGCTCCTACGATGTATAACATGAAATCGTATGTTCCGTTTACATTAGCCAGAGCCACCAATCAGGGAGCCGATCAAAATGTAAGGGTGATCAGGTATGCCGATGTATTATTGATGAATGCAGAAGCCAATGCACAACTAGATAAATCCGCAGATGCACTGGCATCACTGGAGAAAGTGCGGGCGAGAGCAAGGGCACAAAGCGATGATCCGGCAAATAGTTTACCGAAAGTAACTACCACAGATAAAGCTGCTCTGCTGACTGCCATCTGGCACGAGCGCAGGGTAGAACTGGCGATGGAAAACGACCGGTATTTTGATGTAATCAGACAAGGTAATGCGGCTACGGTGTTTGGCCCGCTGGGGTGGAAGCAGGGAAGGAATGAATACTGGCCCATCCCGCAGGTTCAGATTGATAACAGCGGAAATGTTCTGAAACAAAACCCGGGATATCAATAACATTTTAAGCACGAACATTTATTTCGATTAAAAAATTAAGAATATGAAACAATCAAAAATATTAGCAGATCAGAAATGGATAATCCTGATCATCGCTCTTTTCAGCTTTACGGCGTGCCAGAAAAAATTTGATCCAAACAGTTATAAGCCGGAACAAACATTTGGTGGCTATTCATCATCAAGCCAGATAGCGGCAGATAAGCTAATCACACATTTTTCTTTTGATGGAGTAATGACGGATAGTGTGAGCAATACATCGGCTACCGGTTTTGGTACATCCTACGGTCCGGGCATTAAAGGTAAAGGCCTGCAGGTGGGAATAAATAATTATGCCACTTTCACACCTACCAGTGCTATAAAAAATCTTCAGGACTTTACAATTACCTATTGGGTAAATACCCCCGTAAATAAGGCGGGAATTCAAACCCCGGTTTGCTTTGTAAATCCAAATCAATTCTGGAGCAATCTGGATATGTTTTATGATGGACAAACGGATAATTCGGCAGTGTTTAAAATTCATCTATTCGGAAGCAATGGCACAAAGGAAGCATGGATGGCCGACTGGAAACTTAATAATCCCTGGGGAGGCTGGAACCAGATGGCCTTGACTTACCAGATGTCGTCAGGAACCTTTACTTTTTATGTAAACGGAACGGTGATAGGGTCAAGTGTTCAGGCCGGTTTTGGTGCACCAAATTTTGCAGATGTTCCTGCTATCATTTTTGGTACCATTCAGTTTATGACCAATCCAAGCATGACATCGGGAGCAGATGCGCAGGGATGGGCAAGTTACCTGGCAGGTTCGATGGACGAATTCAGGATATACAGTAAAGCCCTGCCTGCGGAT
>JBIQMB010000231.1:0-5870 GCA_044463745.1 Chitinophagaceae bacterium
AACTTTTTTTTCTTTGTATTTCTTCATGAAAAGCGCGTAACAACTGTATTTTTAAATAATATTACACTGGTAGTCCTCATCATTTTATTGATGAAATTTTCGGTCATGAGGTTTTTCGGTTTTCTAATATTGACTTTACTTATTTTAAATAACGGACTAGACATGCTGAGTCTTGTTTTCTATAAAGAGCCTTTTAATGTTTCTATGGCATTAAGCTTTCTCAGTACAAATAGCCGTGAATCCATTGAAATGGCTTCTGAATTTTGGTTCGTTTTTATAATAGCAATATTTTATGGTGTATTATTGCTTTACCCCATAAGGTTTTTTAAGAATTATTTATCCACAAGGTTTCTATTTATTCTTTTAGCTATATTACTGATAAAACCTGTTTATTCATTTTGTGAATTCTACGTTTCGGAAAAGAAGGATGTAAACTTTACCCTCTACAAGGGTATCGGCGAAAAAAACGCGCGAAATTATTTTAGATTTATTCCTGTAAGTACATTGTCTCCCTTTGCTGAAGCCTGGCATTATCTTTCCATAGTTGAGAGAACGACGACTCAGAAGTACCATTATCCACCTTTTCACATTGAAAGGAATAATATACAAAATATTATTGTTATTCTGGGCGAATCTGCATCAAGGGAATCTCTAAGTTTGTACGGAAACAAGGTTAATACTACTCCTCTCATTAAAAAAAGGATTTCTAATTTATTAATTTTTGATAGTGCAATAGCCCCGGCGGCCATAACCAACCTGGCTTTATCTTTGATGCTTAGTAAACAATTGCCATCCCGTAACTTTTCGGTTCAAGAGAACCAGGATAACATTATTTCTCTCGCGAATGAGACAAAACTTTGGGACACCTATTGGATTTCGAATCAGGAAAAATTAGGATTGTTCGTAAACCTATTTGCTAACATAGATCTCAAAGCAAAGCATAGGACCTGGGTCGAAAATGATTCTTTTGATGAAGCCATTTTGCTTTTATTGAATCCTATTTTGAATGATACTGCTACCAACCGCTTGATATTTGTTCATCTTCAAGGAAGCCATCCTGATGCAGGTAAACGGTATCCACCTTCTTTTAATAAATTCAAAGTCAACAATCAGAACTTCATCAATGAATATTATAACAGTATCGCATATACCGATTTTATCATTGATCAAATTATTAATAAGGTCGAAGAAACCAACAGTATTGTTATATATGTTTCAGATCACGGTCAATCTATAGTAAATGGTGCATTTAGACATTCCTTTACAAAAAAAGGGGTTGAGGTTCCTTTTTTCATATGGCACAGCAAGTCGGTAGATGATTCATTAAAAAGATCAGGGAGGGTTGACTCTTTCATCTCTACAACTAATTTATACAACATACTTTCGGATTTGATGGGTATTCAAGGTTTAGCCTCCAAGCCTAAAAATGAATTACTAAAGGTTATGGATGGTACAATGAAACCCACCACTTATAGCCAACTTAAATCTGATGAATAAATTGCATTGGGTTAATTAATAAATCTTTACCAAAACTTCATTAATTTAGTAGGTTTATGAAGGAAAATTCTTTTTCAAAGGAAGATACGGCCTTTTTTAAGGGAGTCGGGATTTCCATGATTGTAATTCATAATTATTTACATTTGATTCCGGGGTTTGGCCTGGAAAATGAAGCAATTTTTCGAGAAACAAATGCAATCCAATTTCTAAAATACTTTGGTAGTCTTGATTTTAAGAAAATATTTGGCGGCTTATCTGGTTTTCTGGGACATTACGGTGTTCAAGTATTTATTTTTTTTAGTGCATATGGCTTGACAATTCAGTTCAGTAAAAAAAATGCGAGTTCCTTTAAATTTGTTTTATCCAGATTAAAAAAAATTTATTTTCTTCTTGGATTTGGAATTTTATTTTGCGTAATCTATTATACATTAATAGGTTCTCGACCTGGAGTAATAGGCACAATCAAGAAAAGTTTTTTATTGGGATCTACATTAAGTAGCTTCTCATTAGACGATTTATATAGGATGTTTAGTGGTCCATTCTGGTTTTTCGCACTCGTAATTCAGTTTTACATTATTTTTCCTTTATTATACCGATTTGTAACCCGTTTCGAAAAAAAAAGGATATATGTACCATTCCTTATAGTATTAGGAGTTACTTTTATATTGTATTTTACGCTTCAAGAAGCTAAAATAAGCCTATTCGGTGCATCCTTTCGTTTTGCCCTCTTCGGCAATATCTTCGGTCACCTTCCGGAAGTGATTCTTGGCATAAGTATGGCTCGCTTTAAATTTCGAAATTTTAATATTATTACGATTTTAGCCGCTTTGGTTTTATATATATTTTCACAGGCATACTACTTCTTTTTCCCCTTCAGTTTTTTATCCATGACGATTCTTCTGCTGGTTTGCATTAATTCATTTGAAAAATTATCGGGAACCAATCTTAAAACAGCGATTTTATATATCGGCAAAATTTCGATGATCTTATTTATTGTAAATGGCCCGTTAAGGCACTTATCCTTATTTAATGTTTCACCTGATTTAAAGTGGGAAAGATTTCTTTTGTTTTTATTAATTGCAACCGTTCTAAGTCATATATTATTTCTCATTTATGATAAACTAAGAGTAAAATTTAAAGTGTAAGGACTACCGAACCCGGTCTACATATTCGCATATTCATTATACTTTTAAACACTAATGGCGATTGGCTCTGACATTTAAAGAAATGGCAGGATTGGGTCGATTGACAAAATGGTATTCTTCTCTCTTTTTTTCGTAACATAGCATCCTCAAAAATCAACTATGAAATTACATAACTATATCCTGGGTAAATGGGTGGAAGGAGAAGGTGAAGGCCAGCCTTTATGCAATGCTGTGACCGGTGAATATATCGCAAGCGCATCTACACAGGGAATCGATTTTGAAAAAGTGCTTGAATATGGGCGCAGAAAAGGTACGGCGGCTCTGCGGAAAATGACATTTGAAGAAAGAGGGAGGATGCTGAAGGCTCTGGCTCTTCATCTTATGAGTAAAAAAGAACAATTCTATCAGGTGAGCTATCAAACCGGAGCTACCCGTGCCGACAGTTGGATTGACATTGAAGGCGGAATCGGAAACCTGTTTTCTAATGCTTCCCTTCGTCGCAAACTGCCCGACGAAATGTTTGCCATGGATGGCGAAAACATCGGACTGAGCAAGGGCGGAACTTTTGCTGCTCAGCATATTCTCATTCCCAAAGAGGGTGTGGCTGTACACATAAATGCCTACAATTTTCCGGTATGGGGGATGTTGGAAAAAATCGCAGTCAATCTGCTGGCCGGGGTTGGGGCTCTGGTGAAGCCGGCTACCGTTACCAGTTTCCTGACTGAAGCCGTAGTAAGAGAAATCATTGCATCAGAGATACTGCCGGAAGGTTCATTACAATTGATGTGTGGCAGTGCTCGCGATATGCTCGACCATGTCCATTCGCAGGATGTAGTCACTTTTACGGGATCAGCTTCGACGGGTCTGTTGCTCAAATCCAATCCGCAAATTCTGAAAGAAAATGTACCGTTTAATCTGGAGGCCGATTCGCTAAACTGTATTGTGCTTGGAGAGGATGTTCATCCGGGGATGCCCGAGTGGGATATTTTTATCAAAGAAATCCGGAAAGAAATGACCGTAAAAGCCGGACAGAAATGTACGGCTATCAGAAGAATTTTTGCCAGCGAAGATCGGTTTGAAGAGGTTTATCTTGGCATAGCAAGCAGCTTAAAACAAACCATCATCGGAAACCCCTTAAACGAAAAAGTTCGTATGGGTGCATTGGCGGGTAAAGAACAGCGGCAGGAGGTGAAGGAACAGGTTAGAAAATTAATTGCAACATCCGAAATCGTATATGGATCAACGGAAGAAGTGGAACTAATAGATGCCGATTATCATCAGGGAGCTTTCATGAGTCCCTTGCTATTAAAAAACGAGTATCCGTTTGATAATCCGGAGCCACATAATATAGAAGCTTTCGGCCCGGTGAGCACAGTTATGCCCTATAAAACACTGGAGGATGCAATTGAGCTGGCTAAATTGGGGAAAGGTAGCCTTTGCAGCTCGATTGTTACTACTGACGGCTCCATTGCCAGGAATTTCGTATTGGGATCGGGTAATTACCACGGACGAATTCTGATTCTTAACCGCGACTGTGCCAAAGAAAGTACCGGACATGGTTCGCCCTTACCTATGTTGGTGCATGGCGGACCGGGCAGAGCCGGCGGAGGCGAAGAAATGGGAGGACTAAGGGGAATCAAGCATTATATGCAGCGCGTCGCCTTGCAAGGTTCGCCGGATATGCTGACGGCCGTAACCAACTTATATGCGCCGGGAGCCACGGGCAAAAAGACGGATGTACATCCATTTAAAAAATATTTTGAGGAATTGAATATCGGAGACCAATTGGTAACTGATGAAAGACTGATCACTTCTGATGACATTTACAAATTTGCTGATCTGAGCGGCGATCATTTTTATGCGCACCTGAAGGATACTGATTTTACCGATACCATGTTCGAACAACAGGTTGCCCATGGATATTTTATAATTAGCGCGGCAGCAGGACTTTTCGTTGACAGCTACGAGAAAAATCCGGTGTTATTAAACTACGGGATAGAAGAATTGAGATTCACCAAGCCTGTTTATCCGGGTGATTCTATTTATGTTAAATTCACTTGCAAAGAAAAGAAGAGCCAGGAGTTAAAAGAAGCCAAACCGGGTGAAACATTGCCTAAAGGAAGTGAAATCCGAAAAGGGATTGTAAAGTGGTATGTTGAGATTCTGGACAAAACCGAAGAGCCTTTGGTTGGTGTTGCTACAATCCTGACGATGATCAGGTGTAAGAATCAGGGGTGATAGTTCCAATCAGTTTTGTGAATGAAGACTTCCATTGGTATGATACTTCTAAAATTTATTTTTTGGGTCGATAAAGGTGAATCATAAATCTGATGAGCCATGCATCATTGGTTTCTTGAATGGAAGACCTGGAAGAAACCAACAACTTTTCCAAACCGTTCCAATCACGTTTCAGGATCTCCCCCATTTCGAGTGATGCCCGGCAGAATGCCGGACTGCATGAGGATGAATAATGCAAGTTGAGAAATTCACGCCCGCGAACAGGTCTCCTACCGCCGGTGGATGGAACTTGAAATTAAAATAAATGATGTTGGATGATTTCGCTAAATACATTTAACCCGGTTACAAACCGGGGATTTTATTCGATTCAAGTGGCCCAACTTTGTTGGAACACTTGAACCAGTCAGGTATGCTAAGATCCCGAGGACGATCAGGTGTAAGAATCAGGGGTGGTAATTCCTGTCAATTTAGTGAATGATGACATTCTTAATATGGAAATTCGACAATTTATTTTCTTTGGTATTGATATGCTCCAAATGTTTTTTTTAATGATTCCTTTCATTTCGAGTGATGCCCGCAGAATGCCGGACTGCATGAGAATGAATAATGCAAGTCGAGAAATTCACGCCCGCGAACAGGTCTCCTACCGCCGGTGGATGGAACTTGAAATTAAAATAAATGATGTTGGATGATTTCGCTAAATACATTTAACCCGGGTTACAAACCGGGGATTTTATTTGATTCAAGTGGCCCAACTTTGTTGGAACACTTGAACCAGTAAGGCTGACAAAATCTTGTAGGTTTAGGGCAGGGTATCATTTCAAGAACCCAGCGGGTTCAAATGTTTATAGAAAACATCTTTGAAGTTAAAATGAATCCAGAGGATTCAAATAAATGCGCTAAACCCACACCAATTGATTCTTTGAATCCGTAGGTTAAAACCGACGGCAATTGATTTGCCATAGGAATAGAGAGTAGGTGGCTCATGAA
>JBIQMB010000232.1:0-5866 GCA_044463745.1 Chitinophagaceae bacterium
ACGCCCGAGTTTTCTTCACCTGTAGCCACATGCGAACCCTCAGACCATCTGCCGCCCGGTTTTTCAGAAAATCTTCCTACCTGATCCACAAAAATCAAGGGCTTTCCATTGTACTCTTCTGTACCGTTTATTTTGACAGTGCTGTCATAACCATAACCTTTCGATTGGTTGTAAGCATACATCTGACCGATCAGAAAAAAGCCTTCATAATCGCCTGACGAGGACGTGGTGCGGAAAGTTTGTTTTCTTTTGTCTGTGGAAGCATACTTTTCATACGGCCCTCCCAATGTAAATGAATATAAATTTCCATCTAAATCTCTTGAGGGTGATAAGTGAATCCCATTCCATCCACCCCAATCATTGCCCAATGAATAGCGTAACTGGTAGTGAGAAAAAGCATCGTACATCCACCCGAAATTGTATATATCCAGTTTGTGCGGAAACTCAAACAGATTTTCAGGTGAACGGTATCCGTTTATCCCCGAGCGAAATGGACCGCGATAATCCGGATCAATAGAATAACTCCCGTATTTTCCATCAATGATTTCCTGGGCAATGGTTGCACATTCTGTAAACTTTGGTGTCCCTGTCCATTTTTCAGCATTGAGATAAAGCCGTACCAAAAGAGCTGCAGCACTTCCCTGGTCCCATCGTCCTACTTTCCCATTCTTTGGCAAGTCAGGGATGGAAGCCTTTAACTCGCTTTCAATGTAATTAAATACTTCTTGCGGAGAAGACTGTGGCTGCGATTCTCCGGCATTTTCAATAATTGGCACCTCTCTGAAAAAATCGAGTAGAAAAATATAAAACCAACTCTTCAGGGTTCTTAATTCAGCCTGATGCTGTTTTTGATCGGCTGCGGTCATACCATACTTAGTGTAGTCCAATTTGGCCAGATCGCCACCGATAACAATACACTGCATAATGCCTTGCCAGGGTCCTATCCATCCACCATAAATTTGCCCTTGCCGGTCTGTCCACTCGTGCCCATGTAGCTTTATCCAGTTTCCATCGTCATATCCATGCCTCCCTTTTTGAGTCCAGGTAAATTGATCGGCAGTCAACTCCTGAAGATACCATCTGTCACCATCCCATCCGCACCAGTGGCCATGTTCATACGGACGAAGCATGGCAGCCATGACCGCATTTTTATCAGTATAATAACCATCCGACGGAAGGTCGCTAAACATCTCCTCATCCAATTTGGTACATGCCGGAAGAGTCAATATCGAAAATAATACTGCTGTTATTAATATCTTATATGTTCTCATAATGAATAAATTGTCAGGTTAAAAATTTAGGTTGACCCCCAATGTGTAAGTACGGGTTACAGGATATAGATCCAATCTGTTTATCCCGGGTTCCAATCCGGTAGTGTTCACCGCAGCAGGATCAAGGCCGGTAAACTTTGTAAGGGTAAATAAGTTTCTTGCGCTTACATAAACTCTCAAACTATTTAGTTTAGAATTATCCATTCTTTTTGTCCATCCCAGGGTGGCATTATCCAATCGCAGATAATTTCCATTTTCAAGAAAATAATCAGTAATAACTTTTCCGGATTTTATATGCCCATTACGTGTGTATGCATCTCTTAGTAAATTAACACCGGGCTCTGCCTGCAGGCCAAAATACATCTGATACAGGTTGAAAATCTGATATCCGAATTTACCTTTGAAAAACAATGAAAGATCGAAGTCTTTGTATGTAAATTCATTTCCCCATCCAAGTTCCACTTTGGGTACTCCATTCCCCATTGTTACTTTATCCTTATCACCTGCCTGGTTGGTAGCATTTATTTTTTCTGTAGTTAATTTACCGTCCTCGGTTTTATACACCAGAATGTTTCCATTGTCATCCACGCCGGCATATTTATATCCCCAGAAATCGCCAACATACGAGCCTTCCTGATATCGGAATGCAGGTCCCGGATTGCCGGGCGAAGGCAGGTAATAATAATACCGCTGGTCTGCTTTAAATTTCTCATCTGAGAATTTGGTTAGCTGTGATCTGGTATAAGAACCTGCAACACTTGCTGTGTACTGAAAATTTGTTTGATTAATCACTTTCCAGTTCAATGTAAGCTCCACACCTTTATTAACCTGATCTCCTACATTCACAAACATTCTATCGTGCAGGTAAGGTGGAACCGGTACAAGGTAATCATTGATCAGGTCACTACCTTTTCTATAAAACCAATCAAAACTACCCGACAATCTGAAATCGAATAATGAAAAATCAATTCCCGCATCATAAGCATGTTGCTTCTCCCATTTGAGGTCAGGATTGGGGTTTGGGGAACCCGGGCCGTAAACCCTTATCCATTGCCCGTTATCATCCAGGTATCTGCCAAAGGGTGAATATTTTGATAATGAAGAATATCTATCAAAACCGGACCGACCGGTGACGCCATAAGAAAACCGCAATTTCAGATCGTTGATAGATGAGACGGACCTGAATGCATCCAGGCTTGTAAGCCGCCATGCTGCCGATAATGAGGGGAATAAGCCCCATTTGTTATTTGGTCCAAACTTGGTGTTTCCTTCATATCGTCCGGATACAGTAACGAAGTAAGTATTATCAAAGTTATACATGACTCTTGCAAGGAATGCAATGGTTTTTTCCTTACTTCTGTTCGAATAAATAATATCGCTTGCATTAAATATCTGACCATTATTCCAGTTACCTGTTCCTATATTATTCCACTCAAAATAGTCATTGGGAAATCTTCTGTTCTGCATCTGATCCCTGAAATAATTTTGCTCATTGTAACTGTATCCACCTACGGCTTTTATATCATGTTTACCAAAACTTTTGTCGTAATTACCGAGCCACTCCAGTGTGTAATCACGCCATTGTTCATCATTTATTCTGGCAAATCCTATGTAACCGCCATTTACCGAATTTTCATAATCAGCATTTTCGTAACGCAACCCTTTTCGGTTATGGCCTTGTCTTGAAAGTCGTAATTCGGTATTCAAATAGGGGGTTATGTTAAGTTTAAGGTTTAGATTAACCACGTCATATTGTTGTTCTGCTCCATCCTTCCGGGTCATCAACCTCTGCACAGGATTGTACGTATCAAAACCTTGAAGTGTATTATATTTGAGCGGATTGTTTGGATCCATCAATGGCACCGTAGGGTTTAGTCTTATAGCTTGTTTAAATGCATCGTAATCGGTAAAATCTTCGTTTGCATATCTTAAAGACATGTCACCTCCAATTTCTAATAAACCATCAATGGCCTTTTGCATAAAATTAGCCCTCACTCCATATTCTTTTCTATCTGAAGCGATGTCAATTCCCTGCTTACTCCGATAATTTCCGGCAATACGAAACCTCGAATTATCACTTCCGCCACTTGCAGCCAGGTAATGATTATAACCTATGTTATCTTTTCTGATCAGTAGATCATACCAATTGGTAGAAGAGCCGAAATCCTGATCGCGCTGATGACTTAAGAATTCTGATGTAGATAAAATATCCGGCTTTTTAGCCACTACATCATGATCCACCCATCCTTCATAATCCAAAACCACTTTGCCGCTTCTTCCTTTTTTGGTAGTAATCAGGATAACCCCGTTGGCTCCACGGGTTCCATAGATGGAAGCTGAAGCTGCATCCTTTAAAACAGAATAAGATTCGATGTCCTGTGGTGCCAGATTTCGCAAATCTCCACCCGGCATACCGTCAATAACGATCAGTGGGCTGGTACCAGCTCTGAACGAGCCGGCGCCTCTCACCTGTAAATCAGGAGATGCATTCGGATCCGCCACCGATCTTCCTGATACGGTCAATCCGGCTACCTTTCCATCAATCTGTTGCATCGGATTATTGATAGCACCCTGAAGGAAATCTTTGCTGCTCACCGTTGAAATAGCGGCTGTCAAATCCTGTCTTCGTGCGGTTCCATATCCGATTACCACCACTTCATCCAGGTTTGAAACTGACTGCGAAAGGGCAACATCGCCTAAATCCGATCGTCCATTAACATGGATGCTTTCGCTGGTATAACCGACATAGGTAATTTCTAAAACAGCGTTCCCGCTTTTTACATCGATTGTAAAATTGCCGTTGTCATCTGAAACAACAGTATTTTGCGTTCCCTTTTCACTGATAGATGCCCCGGATACAGGTGTGAGGTTTGCTCCTACAATCCTGCCTTTCACCGTAAAAGCCTGAAAGGGTTCTGTAAAGTTTGAGGCACTTAGAGGCGGAGTGTATCCTATAAGCAGGCTGATAAGAATCACTGCCGGCAATATTAAATACCGGGCAACACGTTTTGGAACGCAATTACGATGGCCATTCATTTTTATCATACAAATGAGTTTAAAAGGGGTTAAGAAATTAGTGGTATGTATAGCGCAGTCAAACAATTAGCTTAGGGGTTTAGGTGGTGAAACTACTGTGTTAACAAAGTGCAAACACTATGCCAAAGAAATCTTAACGATAGAAACTAATTATAAGAAAAAACGGATTTGAACTTCGTAACTGGTTTTGTTGTAAATTGAGTCCTCAAGAAAAAAGTAATGAAAATATTTCAATACAGGGATTCAAGAAGGACCATATTTATCATCTCAATTGTTTTGATAACTATCGGAGTTGTATTGTTATTGATCGGTAATTTTTCTACTCAACAGAAACTGGGTCTGATACTTACAATTATATCAGCATCTTTGGTTTCAGTATCCATGTACCTTTCGCAAAAAATACCGTAGGGAAAAACGATACGAATTAAAATTCCCCACTGAATTGCACATTCTTCTATTGTGAAACTCTGCTGTATTACATCCCCTTCTTAAGCAAATACTCACAATTAAGCAGATAAACGCCACTCATTACTACCCGGTCCCCTTCTTCCAGTCCTGCAGTAATCGCAATTCTATGATTGCTTTCTGCACCGGTTTGTACCTGCTTATATTTAAAAGTAATGCTGTCCTTTTGCAACCATACGATGTTTTTCGTACCATCCCGAATGACGGCATCCACGGGCATTGTCAATTCTTCCTGATACTGCGGCCTGTTAATGACATAAGCTGCCATACCGGGACGAAGCTTGCCTTCCTGATTGTTGATTTCAATTCGGGCAAGTACAATGCGCGAGTCAGCTAATAATTCAGGACTTATAAATGTAACCTTTCCTGAAATCCTTTTGCCCGGCAGATCAGGAAATTCGATATCGACAATAGAATTTTCAGGTAACCAGGTCATCTGGGTTGCATACAATTGCGTCTCAATCCATAGCCTGGAAAAATCCGCTATTTTCATAACCATACTGCCTTCTGAAACATAATCTCCCTCAGCAAAGGGCAGCTCAGTGATGTAGCCTGAAACGGGACTATAAAAAATAGTGAGGTTAGATGAAGTACCGGTATTGATAAGTTCTTTAATCTGGCTTTCTGTCATTCCCAACAACAATAACTTCTGTCGTGATGTTTCTATTAATCGGTCAAAATCGATGATATTATTATCCAATGTTTTCTTCTTCTCTACCAGGTTAATCAACTCCTGCTTTGCGTTATTCAATTCTTCACTATAAATCGCAAACACCGGTTGGCCTTTGCTAACGTAATCTCCCTCTATTTTAAAGTATAGTCTATCAATTCGTCCGCTTATACGTGCAGCGACCGTTTCAGTGCGTCCCTCATCCGCATTAACAGTAGCAGCCATAATTTGTTTATTGCCCATTTTTTCTTTCGAAATGGTATCCACCAATACATTCCCTAACCTGATCTGATCTTCGTTAAGCGTGATTTCATCCGGCGCCGATTGGGTCTTTTTAACCTTTATCAGGTCCATATGGCAGATGGGACATAAGCCTGGATGGGTTTCATGTATCTGCGGATGCATAGAACAGGAGTGATAATAA
>JBIQMB010000233.1:0-5859 GCA_044463745.1 Chitinophagaceae bacterium
GATTGCCCAGTGCCGCCACAAATTTCGATGATTTTATTTCCGATAAGCCCGTCGGTAGAAAGTTTTGCTTTTGCATTTTTGCGGATGTAGGGCACGGAATTTTCATTAATGCTTATATCAACTTCCACCTTGCCGCTTCCAATCAGTTCTACTCTATCCACGGTTCCAACTTTTACACCGGAAAACCAAATGTTATTTCCTTTTTGCAAACCATTGACATTACCGTAAAAAGATGTGACGACAATTGATTCAGTAAAAGTTTTACGCTGGTCGCCCAGGGTAAGTATAGTGACAGCAAATATGGCTATCCCTATCAGAATAAATATTCCTACTATAACTGAACGTCCGCTGCTTGTTGATCTCATATTTTAATTTATAAAATTATATTCATGAAATTGCTTGATATGTTCATCATCCGACTCAAAGACTTCCTCAAATGTTCCTACGCGGATGAACTGTCCTTCGGAAAGCATGGCCACCCTGTCGCCTGTGGTTTTAGCACAAGTAAGATCATGCGTGATGATGATAGAAGTAGTGTTGAATTTCTGTCTTACGTGATTAATCAGGCTGTTGATTTCAATACTCGTAATCGGATCAAGACCTGAAGTTGGTTCATCGTAAAGCATAATTTTAGGCCGCAAAATCAGCGTTCGTGCTATCCCGATTCTTTTACGCTGGCCTCCTGATAGCTCTGCCGGCATCTGATTGATACTTTGCAACAGGCCTACATCATCCAGCACAGATTCTACTTCTCTTTTTATTTCTTTTCTTGATAGGTGGCGGGCATTTCTCACAAGTGGAAATTCCAGGTTTTCGCGTACAGACATGCTATCGTACAATGCACTATTTTGAAATGAAAATCCGATCTGAAGCCTTAACTCCATCAAGTTCTTTTTACTCAGATCCGGCACCTCATATCCAAACACCTTGACTGAACCTTTATCCGGCTTAAGTAGTCCTGAAATAATCTTAATCAAAACAGACTTACCTGATCCGGAGCGACCAAGAACAACGAAATTTTCATTGTTAAAAATATCCAGATTGATACCCTGCAAAACATGAAGGCTACCAAAAGATTTATACAAATCCCGGATATAAATTACCTCACCATTATCGCCTGTATGAAATTGCATACTCATGAAAACCGGATATAATTAGTAACCTGAACAATCAAAATCTCTTCCATAAATATCAGGAACATGCTTAAAACCACTGCTGAGTTGGCCGCACGTCCCACGCCTTCGGTTCCATTCTTGGCATGGTATCCTTTATAGCAACCTACCATCCCGATGGTAAAACCGTAAACAATACTTTTAAAAAGGGAAGAATATATGTCGAGAAAAGAAATCTTATCAAAGGCGCGAATAAAGAAGGTTGTAAAACTGGTGAGTTCATTTTGATAGATATTCAAAAAGGCTCCCATCATAGATACGAATCCGGCATAACACATCAGAATCGGTATCATAATAGTGGTGGCCAATACACGGCTTACAACTAAAAACTTATAGGGATTAACCGCCGAAACCTCCATGGCATCTATTTGTTCCGTAACCTTCATCGAACCCAGTTCGGCGCCGATATTAGAACCAACCTTTCCTGCGCAGATAAGCGCTGTAACCAGGGGTGCCAGCGCACGGATGATGGCAATGGCAACCAAAGACGGTAACCATGATTGTGCACCAAATTCAGCTAACGATGGCCTCGATTGTTTGGTAAAAACCAGTCCGGTGATAAAACCTGTAAGTGAAATGAGAAATAATGATTTGTATCCCACCTGATAGCACTGCCTGATGATTTCTTTAAATTCAAAAGGCGGAGAAGCCACTTCCTTAAAAAACCTTCCGGCAAACTGAAATGCTGAGTGAATTTCTTTGAAAAACTCATCAATCTTTTTTGTAAATATGTGGTTGCTCCTTGATTTTAATTTCATTAGAATGTCGCTCTGCGTTGCTGAATCAGTTCAAATATCAGAAAGGTGCAAAGATGGCTTTTAGAATTTGAAAAACAAACTTAATGCATCAAAAACCGACCCGTTTTTAATTCTTTTTAATTAAAAACGCCATATTTCATTGGAATCGTCAAAAAATAGTCACCTTATCAGGTTTTGTGTATGATATTGACCTTCATATATTATATTTGACCCTTATTATATTATTAAAGACTAATGTTTAATCTAATTTTATTTGGACCGCCCGGTAGCGGAAAGGGAACCCAATCAGAAAAACTAATGACAGCCTTCAATCTTAAACATCTGTCAACCGGCGATTTGCTTAGGAGCGAGATAGCCGCCCGGACTGATCTGGGTTTGGAAGCCAAAAAAATTATGGACAGGGGAGAGTTGGTTCCTGATGCCGTTGTCATTGGTATGATACGCACCATGATAGAGAAAAATACAGATTGCGATGGATTTTTATTTGATGGATTTCCGCGTACCTCTGTACAAGCTGCAGAACTGGACAAACTTTTGTCACAAAAAGGATGTGGCATTGATGTAGTGCTGGCTATGGATGTGAGCGAGGAAGAATTGGTAAAGCGATTGCTGAAACGGGGTGAAACAAGCGGCAGAAGCGATGATGTGAATGAACAAATTATTAGAGCACGTATTGTTGAATATCGCAAAAAAACCAAGCCCGTTCTGGATCATTATGCAGAAGAAGATAAGGTGATTCATATAGAAGGGGAGGGATCGGTTGATGATATTTTCAATCGCCTGAGCGATGCTATAAACCGGATCAAACAGAAGACTGCAATTTAACTGCTGCGAACTTTTTAACTTTCTTCACTTTGGTTTTCTTAGATTTTGAGTATTTTTACTCCTGATATACCTATATGTCGGCTATGAAAACTATTACTCAATTTTTTACATTATTTATTTTGTTGCAGATTTCCCTTTCTGCAAAGGCGCAATACAAGAGTTTTAAAATATCTGTTAAAGGCGATACCATCAATGTGGTAGATAAAGCCGGGTTAAGGCAGGGGCCGTGGGTGGTACATGTAGAGCCGCTAAGGGGTGAACCCGGTTATGAAACAGAAGGATATTTTGTGGATGATAAAAAGGAGGGGATATGGCGAAAGTATAATCTGCGTGGGGATTTTATTGCCGCCGAAAATTTTCGTAAAGGCGATAAAGACGGCAAGAGTCAGTACTTTAATGAATTTGGCGAACTGCTTCGCGAGGAAAACTGGCGCGCATACAATCCGGATGCTCCTTACGACACCATTCCGATTTATGGAGAAGGGAACAATGAGATCATCAGTTACAAAATTGTAAAGGCTGAACCTTATAGTGTAAAAGACGGTGAGTGGACCTGGTACGATCCCCAAACAGGGCGTATAGCCAAAACAGAACAATGGGACAGAGGACATCTAATGACGAAAAAATCAACACAGGTGCTTGTGGCCGAAGAGCCTATGCAGAAAATCAAACCCAAGGAGGTTATCGAATTTGAAAAGAAAAACAGCGGTAAGAAAGGCAAGCTGCGGGATGGCCGTACGAGCAATTAATGCAGGGGTTTCATCTCCAAATTCCCCTCAAAAGGAGGGGTGGATGGCATGTGCCCATTCTAATGCGCAATATTTTAAAGGTATTCATGGCACATGACAGACGGTGGTTTTCATTAAAATCCAAAATTTAATGATCAAAAAAGCCTTTTCTTCTTTTGCAAATACGTAAGTTCATAGATAAAAAAAAGTGACATCAGCCAATCTTCACACCGGTCTTGCCGCTTGCTTTGCTTCATTCCTACGCTTATCGTGAAGACCGGGCGTTTGTTTCCGTCGGCCGGCTTCAGTCCGCCTGACGGATATTTATCCCAGGATTTATGAGGCGGAAAGATCTTATGAGTCGCAGATTTTTTGTCGGTTTTACTTAGAGTAGAACAATACCAGCTACCGCGAAAAGCGCTCTCCAAATTCCCCTCAAAAGGAGGGGTGGATGTCATGTGCCCATTCTAATGCTCAATATTTTAAAAGTATTCCGGCACATGACAGACGGGGTGGTTTTCCAATAAAAGCCAGGATTTAATGATAAGAAAAGCATCTTCTTCTTTGCAAATACGTAAGTTCATAGATAAAAAAAAGTGACATCAGCCAATCTTCACACCGGTCTTGCCGCTTGCTTTGCTTCATACCTACGCTTAGCGTGAAGATCGGGCGTTTGTCACTGTCGGCCGGCTTCTGTCCGCCTGACGGATGATCATCCTATCTCCTATTACTTCCATCTTTCGCTATTACAATTCCACAACTTTATAAAGACATGAAATAAGTGATAGGCATCATAAATCCACCCCTTTAGATCACTTTTCGATTATCTTCGCTGAAATCGTTATCTACAACATCGCAGATAAAAAAACACACATCTTTTATGAAAAAAGGATTCGTTGCTTTTCTTCTAATATGTACGACAATTTTCGTTTATGCACAAAAATCCATTCATATCACTCATGGTCCCTGGCTACAGGCTGTAGGAGAAAGCAGCGTAAATATTCTCTGGAAAACAAGCGCACCGGCAGTAAGTTGGGTAGAAATTGCACCCGATGACGGTTCCCACTTTTACGCACAGGAGCGGCCAAAATATTTCGCATCTGCCAACGGACTTAAAACCGAATCAACACTGCAAAATGTGCGGATTGAAGGACTTAAACCTGCTACCACCTACAGATACCGGATTTACTCACAAGAAATTTTGAAACACGAAAGCTATGTGATAGAATACGGAAAGGTAGCGGCCGCTGCAGCTTACATGGCTAAACTACCAATTTTCCGTACCGCAGATCCAAATGCCCGGGAGGTGAATTTTGCAATGGTTAATGATATCCACCAACGGAATGACGCTTTGAAAACCCTGCTCAATCAACTGAATTGGGATAAGACGAACTTTGTTATTTTTAACGGAGATATGGTTAACAATCTTCGCAATGAAGAGCAACTGTTCAGCTCATTTTTGGATACCGCCACTTCTCTTTTCGCCAGCCAGATACCCTTCTATTATGCGCGTGGGAATCATGAAACAAGGGGAGAATTTGCTTCCTCTTTTCCGAATTACTTTCCCACATCATCAGGTAAACTTTATTATCTTTTGCGAAGAGGGCCTGTTTGCTTTATCTTTTTAGATACCGGAGAAGACAAGCCTGATTCAGATATTGAATATAGCGGAATAGCTGATTTTGACTACTATCGAACTCAGCAGGCACAATGGCTGAAGGAAGCCTTAAAGAGTGATGAGTTTCGATCTGCGCCATATAAAATCGCGATTGCGCACATTCCGCCATCACCCGACTCGTGGCACGGCAATAAAGAGGTTTACGAAAAGTTTGTGCCTTTACTGAATGAAAACGGTGTACAACTAATGCTGTCTGCTCATTTGCATCGATCTGTTAAGCGCCCGCCGGAAGAGGGAATCCGCTTTCCGGTTTTGGCTAATTCCAATAATTCGATTTTAAAGGTGAGTGCCAACTCTCAAAAAATGCGTGTTGAAATGAGAGATATGGAAGGCAAGCTGATGGATTCCATTGAAATTAGTCCTTCTAAATAACATCGTCCTCAGCTTTTCTTACATCATTCCTTTATTTATAACCGTTATTTTCTTAAACTCTTCTTTTTCTTCAGAATAGTCTTCCATAAAGTGGCTGGCTCTGCTTTCTTTTCTTTCTAAGGCACTCTGAATGATGATGGATGCTACGGTTGCGATATTTCTCACTTCCAGAAATTCTCGTGTAATAAAATAATTCCAGTAAAATTCTCGGATGTTTTTATTGAGCGCGTCCATCACTTCTTTGGCCGCAATGAGCCGTTCGGTATTGCGCGATATGCCACAGAGTTGTGTCATGGTTCGGCGAACGGTTTCCCAATAATATTTTA
>JBIQMB010000234.1:0-5858 GCA_044463745.1 Chitinophagaceae bacterium
TCCGGATATTCTGTCTTGAAATAGGAACATTGTCTGTATTACCTTCGATCAGCACATCATAATCGTTGTAATCTTTAATGATCTTAGCAATCTTGGCAAGTGTGGCACCGGCTCTGTCAGAAATTTCATAGCTACCTGATTTGTAAAGCATATTGTCGGACAGTGAAATGTAAACCACTCCTTTCAGCACCTGAACATCCACATCCTGCAATTCTTCCCTGCTCAGAGATCTGGTCAGGTTGTTGGTAAGTAAAACATTGAGCGAATCGTTCTTACGAACAGAAGCGATCAGATCCTGAATATATTTATTTGAAACTTTAATTTCATCCACCAGTTTTGAAATGTTGACATTACCCTGACTGGATGCGGTAAGACATTTGTCAAGCGCAGCCTGCAATGATTTCAGATTCTCGCGTTCAGCCGCAAGTTGCTGTTGTAAACTGGAAAGTTGCACATTGGCTTTATCCAGATTGCTTTTGTAGCTTTCACTTTCTCTGGTCAATTCGCTGTTGCGGTTATACAATTTATTGTAATCCGACTGCAGCGCGTTAAACTTCTTAGTACTGGTACAGCCTGTCGAAAACATGACAGCCGCAATAAATGCAAAAAGATAAAAATTAAATTTCACGATTTTTTGTTTTAAAAATTGATATTGTAAAATGAGGACGGCAAAGTATTAAATTTTTCGGAAATGAAATGTTAGAAACGGAAGATTTATACATGATTAAGCATTTTAAAATTTAAAAATCTACTGAATCCAATTTATTTTCAAGAATCCGGTTAAAACATTTGTGTACCGCATTTTGGGAAACCGTTTTTATTATTTGTGATTATAAACAAAAAGGCTGCCATTTTAAATGGACAGCCTTTTTTAATTTGTTAAGAACTGATCGTTCTTTAGAAGAAATATTTCAAACCGAGGTTAATACTCCAGGTAGTAGAGTAACTATTCACTTTTTCAAATGCCTCAGTTCTCAAAACAGTATCGTTTCCTATTTTCTGGGTTGCCATCTTATAGGTAGGTGTACCGCTTGCATCAATAGTGCCCGTTTGAATTTGTAATGGGTTATTGATGGTGTATCCTTGTCTTACACCCCAATTGCGGGAAATAAGATTCGGAAGATTCACTACGTCAACCAGAAACTGAAGGTTATGTCTCTGACCGCCTGCATTGATAAAGAAGTCCTGCATTAAGCGGGCATCAATTCTGTTGAACCATGGCGTTAACGCTGAGTTCCTTTGTGCATACTGACCCCTGTGTTTGGACAGGTAAGGTGAGCTTTCTACGAATTTATCATATGCAGCTTGTTGGTCTGCTACTGAGAATGCACCATTGGTTACAAACGGAACATCAGATCCTTTTGCATAGATATACATCAGATCAGAGCTTGCGTTTCCATCCCGGTTAATATCACCAGCTACGATGTAAGAATAATTAGAGTAATTAGCTCCCTGATAATACAAACTGATGGTTGTAGCCATGTGATTTACATACTCTATTCTGTAGCTGAGGTCGCCCACGATCCTGTGAGGGATAGCGTATTGAGAATTGTACAGTTCGATATCGTTAGGAGTTCCCCTGTTTACGATAGATTGCCATGCTGAGTTAGCTTGAGAACCCGGGTTTGGAGAAACCTCTGTTACCAGGGTATAAGTGTAAGCCAACGATCCGTAGAATCCTTTTCTCATCGCTTTCTGAATCTGGAAGGTAGAGGAGAAAGAGTATCCCTTGGAAATATTCTCAAGAATAATGATGTTTCCTACACTTGGATTTACTGATTTAGCAGCACCGGATTGTGTAGTAGGATAGTAAGGTCTGTTATCAGCTCCTTTCAAAGTACCTGCAGGAGCAATCATGTTCGCATTGCGCATGATAGCATCGTTCATTACCTTGGTGTATAACAGATCCATATTTAATGAGAAACCGTTTCCAAGATTTTTTTCAGCGCCGAAGTTGGTTCTGAAGACCTGAGGGAATTTGAAATTCGGATCAAGCAATACAAAGCTTCCCGGAGCTTGAGCAGTTACCTGATCAGGGAACAAACTTCTGTATGCATCCGGATCGGGATTGAATTTCAATGCAGCCAGATCAGCAGGCTTGTTAAGTACTACACCATTTTGATAAACACCACTGTTGCTTGGCATATTGGTCAGGAATACAAAAGGAATTTTTCCTGTAAATACGCCTGCTCCTCCTCTCAATACCAAACCTTTTTCATTCGGCACTTTCCATCTGAAACCAACGCGGGGTGATAATAACAATCTTGACTTAGGCCATTTACCTGTGTTGTAATGATGCATTTCGCCGTTTTTATCCGGAAACTGCATTGCCGTGATGGCCGGGTTTTCAATGGGTTGCTCCAGGTATGTTGGCAGGTCGCCGCGGATACCATAGGTCAATTTGAAATTCGGATTAACGTTAAATTCATCCTGAACATATACACCCAACTGTCCTACTTTCATGTTAGCCGAGAAAACTTTGTTTTGTCCCGGTACCAATGAGTAAGTATAGGAGAAGTATGCCGGGGGCATATCGTTTATAAACTGATCGAGTGTATTATAGATGTAATAGCTTTCGGATCCGGGCATAAACGCATTACCCACCTTTTGATATTCGTAGGTTACACCACCGGTAAGGGTATGTCTTCCGGCGTAGTGGGTAATATTATCAGTCAAAATAGCAATGTTGTTAACAACGTCGTTATTTCGGGTAAATGGATCGGTACCTGCTGTCATATAGTTTGCTTGCGGTCTTACACCACTCACAGTTGCATCACCATTGAATATTTCAATGGTAGGGAAGATACCTCCCGGGCTGTACCTTGTATCGTTAATCTTGGTATAGGTCAACAATAATTGATTAGACCATCTGGAGTTGAAGTTGCTGTTCAATTCCAATGCACCACTTTTTACACCATGATTAAATCCGTAATCTGAATTAGAAAATGCAATAGCTTCCTTACTATTTCTGTTATTCGGAAGTCTGCCAGTTGCATTGGTAGCAACGCCCGTCAGTGGGTTCACAATACTGAATCCACCTGCGGCACTGTTCGGAACACTCGAGCCATTTACCGGAGAGTTGTCCTCACCCTGGTAATCTGAATATTTCAGAGTCAGTTTATGTTTGTCGCTGATGTTCCAATCCACTTTCAGAAGCCATTTTGTACTCTTTGTAATAAAGTTGGCCCTATCTGCATATACACCCGGATCATATCCGTATTTAGAAACGAGATGTTGTTTAAACTTGTCTAAAGAATCCTTCGGTGCAGCAGACTGCAAATTGGGATTAGAGGTAGCACCTGTTGGCAATACGGTTGTAGCATTAGGTACTGCAGCATTTTCGATCTCGATATTACCGAAGAAGAATAATTTGTTCTTGATAATCGGTCCACCTAAGGTAGCACCGTAGCTCTTGTTGGTTGATTTTTGGGGTTCAGCCAATTTTACACTTCCGGTATAGCGTCCTTGCATATCCTGGTTTCTGAAAAAACCGTATGCCGAACCATGAAATGTATTTGTACCGCTTTTGGTTGTGATATTGATACCGGCACCTGTAAAGCCCGACTGGCGAACGTCAAACGGAGCAACGTTTACGTTTATTTCGTCAAATGTTTCAACTGAGATAGGGCTGGAGCTTCCGCCTGGCAGGAGGTCTGAACTCAAACCAAAGTTGTTGTTCAAATTCGCACCATCTACCTGCAGGTTATTCAATCTTCCATCGCGTCCCAGAAAAGAATTTCCGCTTGCTTGCGGAGTTAGTCTGGTATAATCCGTTACACTCCGGCTAAAGCTTGGCAAAGAAGCAATTTGTTTGGCATTAATATTTGTACTGGCGCCTGTTTTAATACTCGTTTGCTGACCGCCGGCCACAATGGTTACTTCGCTTAAAATGCTGGCTTCTGTTGATAACAAAAACTGAGCATTATAAGATTCGCCGAGTTTCAGTGTAACATCTTCTATTGTTTGTGATGCAAAACCTACTGATTCGGCAGTGATTCTGTACGGTCCGCCAATACGCGCGTTGGGGATGGTAAAGTTTCCGTCTTTCTGACTTACGGTCGCATATCTTGTTCCGGAAGGTATATGAACGGCCGTGATTGTTGCACCTTCGAGTGACTCTCCCTGCGAAGATTTAACAAAGCCGATAATACTACTGGTTGTAACCTGTGCCTTCATCATAAAAGGCAAAAGCAAACCCGCAATCAGAATTGGTAAAATTCTTTTAAAGTTCATGATTTAATAATTTTTTGATGCTGCAAAGGAACGGAATTCCTGCCTAAAATCGGTGAATTTGTTAATTTCAATTCTGCAATGCAATTTTTTAATAATGTGAATAGTGGATATTTTTATTCATGCTTTTTTATCTCACCTATTTTAGCATAATCAAGGCTAATTGAATACAACCTTTTGGCAATACAATCGTATCTTTGCAGGTATTAAAATTTATACATGTTAGATACAATTGAGTCTGCTTTAGAGGATATCCGAAAGGGCAAATTGGTAGTGGTGGTGGATGATGAGGACAGGGAAAATGAAGGTGATTTTGTAACCTCCGCCTTAAATGTTACGCCCGAAATTATTAATTTTATGAGTAAGCACGGCCGGGGTCTCGTGTGTATGCCCATCAGTGAAAGGAGATGTAGGGAGCTGGAGTTAGAACTAATGGTACAACGAAACACGGCCCTCCATGCCACACCTTTTACAGTGAGTGTTGACCTTTTAGGCCATGGATGCACCACCGGTATATCAGCCCACGATCGTGCTAAAACAGTAAGAGCCATCATGGATCCGGCTACCAAACCGGAGGATCTGGGGAGACCGGGACACATCTTTCCGCTAATGGCTAAAGATGGTGGTGTACTACGCCGGACGGGTCATACAGAGGCTACGGTTGACCTTGCCCGCATGGCGGGGCATGGCGAAGGTGGCGTACTGGTAGAGATTATGAATGAGGATGGCACGATGGCCAGACTGCCTGAGTTAAGAAAAATAGCCGATCAATACGGACTGAGACTGATTTCTATAAAGGATCTGATTCAATACAGGCTGAAAACCGAGACACTCATTAAGGAGGAAACGCGGGTTCAGATGCCTACCAAATATGGAAATTTTGAATTGATTGCCTATACCCAAACCAATACAAATGAGGTGCATCTGGCACTGAAAAAAGGAAATTGGGAGCCCGACGAGCCTGTGATGGTAAGGGTTCACAGTAGTTGTGTTACCGGCGATATCCTGGGGTCATTTCGCTGCGATTGTGGCGATCAACTGCACAAGGCATTGCAGATGATTGAGCAGGAGGGTAAGGGCCTTGTGTTGTATATGAACCAGGAAGGGCGGGGAATTGGCTTGCTGAATAAATTGAAAGCCTACAAATTGCAGGAGGAAGGATTGGATACCGTAGAAGCCAATCTTAAGTTAGGTTTTGCGATTGACAAGCGCGATTATGGCGTGGGTGCTCAAATTTTGAGGGCGCTCGGCATTTCCAAGATCAGGTTATTGAGCAACAATCCTAAGAAGAGAGCCGGATTACTTGGCTATGGACTTGAGATCGTAGAAACGCTTCCCATTGAAATAAAGCCCAATCGCTATAACGAGAAATATTTGAAAACCAAGCGCGATAAAATGGGGCATAAGATATTGAAGATGGATTAGTGCTTATTTCTGGTTCAAGTGTTTCAACAAAGTTGGGGCACTTGAATCTGATGAAATAATCGGTTTGTAACCGGATGGCATAATGTTAATGCCATAGTCAAGAATTTCTATTGCCGTCGGTTTTAACCGACGGTTCAATAGTTTTCTTTTTGTGGCTTTAGCCTCATTTATCCATTTCTTCAATGCCTTTAAAAGATCACTTA
>JBIQMB010000235.1:0-5848 GCA_044463745.1 Chitinophagaceae bacterium
CCTGCCTTCATCGCTGTAATGACGAATTTTGCGTTCTTTGCATCGTCAGGCAGCCAGAGGTTCATGGGTACTGAAGTCCACTCTCCTTTAGCGTTCGACTGAATTTCAAAAGTACCCAGGTCAACTTCTCCTCCCGTAAAAATTGCTTTAAGTTGTACATTGATGGCCTGGTTTGGTTTCGCATTCCCTTTGACCGTTAGCGGAGAGCGTACGCTTTCGTTCTCACCTGGAGAAGTAATTTGGACTTCTTTTTTAATTATAACTTGTTTGGAAATCACGGGTTCAGCCTGCATTACTTTAACCTGAGCCACGCTGGATACATGCAGGCATACAAATAAAATAAAACCGGAAACTTGAAGAAACGCTTTCATCATAAGTTGATTTAAATATTAATTAAGAACAGAGCATAAGCCTGCAAATGTTTTCCGTTTTATCCCACACAAGAGGATTTGTTCGCAACGCAGAATCAAAGAGACCCGTCGCTAATCAGGAACAAATATTTTTTTGGAGTAAGCAACTCCTCTATTCCTCTCCTATTCAGACAAATATATCTAATTAGCTCATGTATCCCAAATCAGGATGGACATTCAGCACTTTAAAAAACTACATCATTCAATGCTGACCAGAGAAGTTGCAACATAATTTTATTGTCTTTGCAAAATGATCTGATACAATGGTTGCCGGGTAGCCAAACAGCATCCGATTCGCGGCAACCGCTCAAAAAAATTCCCTTAAAAATCTGCTTAAACCTTGGCGAAACAAATGATTATTTATAAGCTTATAATGGCCTCTTTGAAATGTTTATTACTGGTGATAAACCAAAAGACAAACCTATAAGATTCGATAGTTCGCAATGACGATACTGTCTTATCGCAATCTTATAGGTTTTTATAAACCATCTTGAAACACCTCCACTCTCGTTCTGGATCTCTCCATCAAACCACCCAAACCCTTAGTACTTCACAAACCGTAATGATTTCTGGCCCTGCTTTCCCTTCAAACGCAAAACATAGTTTCCGCGCGATAGTTTGGCCACATTCACTTCCTCCTCATCTCCGGAAATTGCTTGTTGATAAACCACCTTGCCGGAACCATCCACCACCTGCAATGCATCATCTCCACTCACGCCGGCTACCTTCATTATACTGGTTACCGGATTAGGCGAAATGTGTATCTTTTCTGCAAGTAGGTTATCTATACGTCGGATGTCACTATAAGTGAACTTACCATCAATGTCTATCATCTTTAATCGATAAAAATTGCTGCCTGTAGATAGTTCTGCATCTTCAAACTGATAGCTATGAAAACCGGAACGATTAAGGGCTGCCACTTCACCGATTTTTACAAAATTTGATTTATTGGCTCTTTCGATTTCGAATGCAGCCGTGTTGATTTCGCTAGTTGTATGCCATTTTAAGAGAGCCTTTTCTTCACTCTTTTGAACTGTGAAGTCCAGCAGGCGGAGTGGTAAAGGATCCAACGCAATGCGGAAGAGTTCCCGATCTTTTTCAGCATCATCCGCTGCAAAAATCAAGTAATCATTGAGGATGGTGATATCTGTGGGATTCGTTCCGCTTTTTGTGCCAAGCGTGAGGTTTATAGTGCCGCTTTCGGTTCCGTCACTTTTCCATATTTCCTTACGGTTCAAACCGCCTGAGGCAGCGAAGTAAAGACTGCCCTTAAAATCGGTAAGGAATTCAGGTTGGAATCCTGGTTTCCCGGATAAAGATCTTTTACCAAAACAGTTCCTGCTTCGGTTCCGTCGGTCTTCCACAGTTCAACCCCAATGCCCGAAGTTAAGCAGGTGAAGAAAATCTGTCCGTTTGACAAGGTGAATTGAGCAGGGGTGGTGCTGCTACCGGAGCCTGTTCTTTTTATGGGTACTGTGCCGGCAACGGTTCCATCCGACTTCCAAATTCCTGTGCCGCCTCCGGCTACCTGTGCTACAAGATACAATGTGTCGCGTAAGACACGAAAGTCCTTTGCGTTCGAGATAGCAGAGCCTCCCGAATATTCTCTAAACGATACAGTGCCTGCCTCTGTTCCGTCGCTCACCCACATTTCTGTAGGATTGGTTCCATCGTTTGCAGAAAAATACAACAAGTTTTTGTACGCGGTTAATTCCTTTGGATTGGAAGTTCCCACACCGGGTTTAATGTCCTTTACACGAATTGTACCTGCTGAAGTGCCATCCGTTTTCCAAATTTCCTCATCGCTGTTGACGCCTGTAGATCCATTCGATGCGGTGAAAAAGATGGTTCCTGCTGCTTGGGTAAAATTTCCGGGATAAGAATGGCCGGCTCCCGGATTAAGGTCTTTAACGAGAACTGTACCAGCCGTGGTGCCATCACTCTTCCAAAGTTCACCACCAGAGGTTCCATCGTTGGCAGAAAAATACAACATGCCGTTGATGCTCGAAATCATATAGGGATTTGAAGAGTTGGGATTTCCAAATGCGTTCGATCCTGGATATATATCTTTAACCAACGAAGTGCCTGAGGCAGTGCCATCGCTTTTCCATAGTTCAAAGCCGGTTTCATCCGTGTAAGCGGTGAAGTATAAGGTGCCGTTTAAGTTGACGAATCCTTGTGGGTCCGAATTCGCAGCTCCTGTTCTGATGTCTTTTACTAACATTGTTCCGGCAGGTGTTCCATCGGTTTTCCAAAGTTCATTGCCATGGATTCCATCGTCAGCCGTAAAAAATACAGTATTTCCAATCTTTAAGAAGTTTTTGGGATTGGATGGAAAGTTTGTGGTGTTGATGTCTTTTAATAAGCCTGTTCCTGCCGAAGTTCCATCGCTGATCCATGGTTCAGTGCCTGTAGCCGTTTCGGGGTAGCCTTCTTTATAAACCCTTGAGGTGAAGTAAATTTTTGTTGGTCCGGCATGGAAAGATTTGAGGTTACCTCCTCCGAGTACTTCATCGCGGATAGGCAGGGTGCCCGCGGCTGTGCCGTCTGAAGTATAGAAGCCCATCGGGTTTGAAGTAACAAAATAGAGGTTGTTATTGAATCTGATGAAGCTGTTGGGAGAAGAGCCTGCTGTGCCGGGGTTAATATCTTTAACCATTACCGTATTAGCGGCGGTTCCGTCTGTCTTCCAAAGTTCGGCGCCACTTGAACTAACGCTTCCCGAAAAATATAGCGATGATCCTACACCGATCATTCCGGAAAATGCATCCGGTTTTACATCCGTTCTGACAACGACCGTTCCACCAACTGTTCCATCTGTTTTGCAAAGCCCACCGGTGGCACCAAAAAAGAGATGGCCATTCCAGGCGTAAAGTGTATTCGGATTTGCAAACTCCGGTGCTGTGCTCACTTTAACTGTACCGACTTCCGTGCCATCGCTTTTCCATAGTGCATAACCGGAGCCATCCGTAGCTGTGAAATATAGCACGCCATTTACGTTCGTCAGATTGGATGGATTGGAGGCGGCACTCCCGGTCCAAATATCCTTTACCATTACTGTACCTCCTGCTGTGCCGTCACTCTTCCAAAGTTCATAGCCGTTTGTTCCATTCGTGGCACTAAAGTACACCACATTACCTACGGCGGTCAGGTACCGGATGTCTGAACTTGCTGTACCCGTCCGAATATCCTTGACCATTACTGCACCGGCTTCTGTTCCATCACTCTTCCATAACTCCCGTCCCGTTCCATTATCATCTGCCACGAAATATAAAACGCCATCTACATTGGTAAAGAAATTTGGATTGGAACTTGTGCCGGCGCCTGCTTTAATATCTTTTACCATTCGGGTGCCAGCAGTTGTTCCGTCGCTGCGCCATAGTTCTGTACCGGTATTGCTTACCCCGTCCCTTGCCGAAAAGTATAGAATTCCGTTCATAGCTGTTAGACCGGCTGGCGCAAAAGATCCGTCAGGCCTGGTGTCCACTATCTTTGTTCCTTCTCTGGTTCCGTCCGATACGTACAACTTTTTTCCGGTTGATGGTTCTTCTGCAATAAAAAACACCTTCGTTCCCACAGTCGTAAACTCCGGTTCAACCACAATGGATGCGCGGTTGATTAAACGATTGATATCTTTATACAATTCAGGGGTCTGGCTGTATCCGACCGAGGCGTTAATAAGCAAAGAAGCAACGAAGTAGATTTTTTTCATTCTATTGACTTTAATTAGAAATGTACTGAACAGGCTTTGAACGCGTATTTGCCGGTTTGCAAAATCGCAGTAGTTTCATCGGGAGTGATGCTCAGGCTTTCAGAGAAAAATGGATGGGATATATAAATTCTTTCAAAGGACGCCCAAACAAAAGCGACTGCCAATACTCCATTTGGATAGTACAGCCACTGTATTGAAATCAGAAGGAGTCAGGACAAGTGCTGTGATCATCATGGTTACAATTAACCGCCCTGTTATTTCTCACAACGTTCCTCATTTAGATATTAGCAAAAGCAGATAACCGATATACATAAAATTTCGACCTTATTGCTCGCGTTCAATAGCGCCGCCTCCTTTACATAATAGAATCTGTTTGCATATATTTGTAAGAGCAGAACCAAAATCAAACTGTTTGACAAATTTCATTGCCGTTTGAAGAAAAAACTTTTCATATCTTTTTTTGTGTTGTGTTATTCGCTTCAGATCTCAGGGCAATCCGTGATGCGTTTCAACTCTTTCAGTTACAATGTGAATGACGGATTACTTCAAAGCTCAATAAGAGAAATGGCCTTTGATGAAAACAATTTTGCCTGGCTTAGCTTCAGCAATGGTTTGCAAAAATTTGATGGCGAGCAATTCATCTCCATCGAGCCGCAAGATGGACTATCAGAAGTGACAAATCTGAATTTTTTTAAAACGAAGGCCGGATTTTTATTATTCAGTTTCAGGAAGGGAATAAGCAAATATGATGTGCAGACAGATAAGTTTATTCGGGTGCATACCGACGAAAATGAGTGGAGAATATTTCTGGGAGAAACAATTCATTTAATCTATTTTCTTTCCCACGATGGATGGATCAGAGGAATTCATAACGAACGGTTTCACATAGTGGACTCATTTTTTACCGGGCTCGGAAATGCCGGCTATGAAAATTTTACGTCCAACAGCGGCATCATTAATGGGACAACTGCTATTAATTTTGGAGGAATGGCATACGTTGTGGATCTGCTTCGACATACCATAGAAAAAATTGTTCTCCCTATCAGAATACAATCGGGCGGTTCTATCCATCTCCTGAATGAAAAAAAGATGGTTTATAGCGGTTATAACGGCACACCGGGAGTCTTCGGCTACGATCTAGAAAGCAAGCGCCAAAAAACGATTCGTCTTGCACCGCCATCATCCCAAACCTTTAGGAGTAGGGTGTTTGATTGGCAGGGAAACAAGATTGTTTCGCTTTTCAATGAAGTGTACCTGGCCGATCCATCCTTGACAACTTTTAAGCACCGCCTGGTCAATTATAAAAATCAGCCTCTGACAAGAAGTTCGGTGATTAAAGATTTTGTAACAGACAACTTTCAAAATCTATATTTATTGACGCTCGATAACGGGTTTGTCAAAATCGCCGCCAACAACTTTCCCGTCAGATATTTCGGTGCACCGGAATCGAATAATTTTGTGGTAAGCCTCTTCGTAGAAAAGGAAGCAAACCGGATTTGGGCAGGGACGAATGGAGAGGGCCTCCTCGTGTTTGATACGTTGCAAAGACTTGTGAAGCACATCCGTTATCAGCCCGGTATTAAAAAATCTTTCACGCCATCTACCATTATAAAAAATGGTAACCACTATATTTTACTTCTATATGGAGAAAATAAAATTCTGGTTCTGGACGGCTATACTAAATAAATAGTGGTTGCATTAATAAAACAAATATATTGGGTGCATG
>JBIQMB010000236.1:0-5840 GCA_044463745.1 Chitinophagaceae bacterium
CCACCTGTTTTCACCGGCGGTTACTGAAATGAAGTTCTTCGCACTTCCGGCTCTTTTTTAATTCCCTGAACCGTGCCTACTCACAACGGAAGCCACGGTTGCCACCGGTATGATAATTTCACCGAAGCTGGAGCTTCGGTTTCCCAGGAGGGGTACCTGGGGGCCCGAAGTTCCAGCTTCGGGAGTTAAGAAATTGATGTCCTGCAGAGGCGCAAGGACAGCAAAAGATTTACTGCCGAAAAGTGAAGCGCCGAGAGCCCTCATAGCCAGAGAACCATTATATTTTACCGATGTGGTGATGAAATGCTTCGAACATAACAAAAAAACGCCGGGTGAACGAAGCCCGACGTTTTGGAATATAAAATAACGATCCGTTATCCTTTTCGGGACAGCTCGATCATGCCGGTTAATTCAGCCATGAGCTTTTCGTCGCTGCCGCCATAACCTACTGATTTGAAGCGGATGTTTCCCTTCTTATCAATCACAAATTTGGTAGGGATTCCGGATACGCCGAAACTTTCTATCACTTTGTTGTCATTGTCAAAAAGAACCCTGAAATCATATTTATTGTCAGCAATAAATTTATTCACCTCTTCTTCTCTCTGCTTCTGACTTTCAAAATTTTCCCATGAATTCACAAAAAGAAATACGACATCCTGATCATCTTTATACTTCTGAACCATTTTTTGCATGCCCGGAAATGAAGCTTTGCACGGTCCACACCAGGTAGCCCAAAAATCTACAATGATGACCTTGTTTTTTAATTCGTCAATGTTCACTTTTTGACCCTTTGCATCAAGCAATGCGAATTTGGGTGAAGCATCGTTAATCATGGTTTTTACCAGTTCTTCCATAGCCTTTTCCTGTGCTTTGGCCTGCAATCCGGCATAGTATTCATCCCATGATTTTTTAGGATTTGATTTTTCATATAATTTTTTAAACACCTCAATCGTACTTGCATCTGCGGTACCATTTTCCACAAATCCGGCTACCTGAGGCTGTAGCTTCTTAGGAGATAATACTTTTTCGGCCAAAAGAACATAGGTGCTGTTCAGTCCGGCATCCTTTCCTTCTGTAATATCAATGGCCGCTTCTTTTGCATACGGAAACCCGACCTTGTAATTCCCTAATTTATATTGAACCATAGCGTAGGTATCGGCGTACGAAGCGTAAGTTCTTTTTCTGTTTCTGAGCCAGTCTTCGCTGGTCATGTAATATGGCTTTTTGCCTTGAGGCCGGGCGATATCTGCCTTTGATAATTGTACCGCCTGCTGTGCAAACTTTAATGCCTGATCAAGGTTGTCATTCTTTTCCTGCATCTCCCATGCCATGGAGTTGAATGATTGTGCTTTTATCTCATCCGACACATTATATTTCTTGAAAACCTCTTCAAGTTTGTCATAGTTCTTATCCTTGCCATAGGTAGTAGCCAATAGGTTGATCATGTATTCTTTGGCGCCACTCAGATTGTCTGGATTACCGGCTTTTTCATACTTGTCAACAAATTGGGTCAGTTGCTCTTCTTTTTTCGCTACCTCTTTCTCAGCAATAAATTTATTAACCATATCTATGAGTGCCCAGTCGCCGGATGGAAATTTCTCTTTCTTTAATTTGGTAATAAAAGCCATCTGTGCCGGTAGCTTGGCTAATCTGTACAGGGTTTCCAGATTGGTATAATCACTCTCTTTTTCCAGGCCGTTTTTCAAAATCCATTCGATAGAAGTTTGATAAATTTTATCTGCCTTGTCCTTATCCTTCTGTACTTGTAGCTGGGTGTACTGTATAATATTTTTGGCCTTGGCATCCTTATCACTGTCAAAAGCGGATTCCATATATTCAAGTGCTTTCTCTGCATTTGCAGCATCTATCCCCAGCAGACGGCTGTTTCCGGAGTAAAACTTTACCAGCGATAAATCTGCTCCGGGCCTGATGTTTTCGCCTTCGTACAGTTCTGTGTAATAACCGTCGCCTCCATTTGTATCAAAATTCCCATCTACCTTAACGCCCGCGGCTATCACATTATCTTCTTTGGCGGTTTTGAAAGTGCCCACATACTGGTTCCCTTTTTTTACGAGCGGCAAGGAATTGAAGTCCTGATCTTTTTCACCCATGGTGTACACAAAACCTTCTACTTTCGACTTGCTTACATCCGATTTAGGCGTGAAGGTAATGGTCACCGTTTCGCCGGCCTGTGGATTTTCGGGCGAAAATGTAATCTGATTCTGACCTATAACAGGTGATGCTCCAAACAGGAACACAGCCATGATGTAAAGAATGTGTTTCATTTTGATATTTTTTTTGACGGTTTAAAATAATAGTAATAACAAATCTACTCTTTTTTAGGATAATATCGGGCTGATAAAACTAAATATTTAGTAAAACAATTCGGTTTAAGTTTTATTGATACCATCGCACTTTTGTTAGAGTCTGATGTGTCCCCCGCATTCCTACTTCGCTAAGATTAATCTTAGACCAATAAAAAATCTCACATGTTTTAGTAATATCTAAATTAATCCCTTAATTTGTTGCAATGAATTAATAGTTTAGTCTATGCGAAAAATATTCTTTCTTTCTTTATTGCTATCCATTTGTTTTTCAATTTATGCACAACATTATCAGCCCACGCCTGGGAATCTGGAGGCAAGAAAAGAATTTCAGGATAATAAGTTCGGTCTGTTTATCCACTGGGGTCTATACAGCATTATAGGCCGTGGTGAGTGGGTTCTGAACAATGATAAGATCAAATTTGCCAATTATAAAAAGTTGGAGGAGTTTTTTAATCCGGAGCAGTTTGATCCTGCTGCATGGGTTAAAATGGCCAAAGATGCGGGTATGAAATACATCACCTTTACCACCCGTCATCATGACGGATTCAGCATGTGGGATACCAAATATTCTGACTTCAATATTATGCATACGCCGTATAAAAAAGATATACTCAGGATGCTCAGTGACGAATGTCATAAACAAGGTATGAAGCTGGCCTTGTATTATTCTACGCTTGACTGGGGTAGGGAGGATTATCCGCATGAAACCGGACGCACAGGAAAATACACCGGCCGCACCGGCAAAGGTAACTATGACAGCTATCTACAATTTATGAAAAACCAGCTTACAGAATTGTTGACCAATTATGGAGAGATAAGTGCTATTTGGTTGGATGGTCATTGGGATCAAACCAACGAAGAAGGATCGGAAGACCGATCATTAAGAATAGACTGGAAGTATAATGAATTATATCCATTGATTCACAGTCTGCAACCGGCCTGCCTTATAGGTAACAATCACCACCTGGCTCCTTTCGAGGGCGAAGATTTTCAAATGTTTGAAAGAGATCTTCCAGGTGAAAACAAATCGGGACTTAATTTTCAGGAAGCAGCGGAGCACCTGCCGGTGGAAGTTTGCGAAACGATGAACGGTAGCTGGGGTTTCAATCTGAATGATGATAAATATAAGTCGGTTTCGGATGTAATAAAATACATTGTGAATGCTGCCGGTAGAAACACCAATCTTTTACTCAATGTAGGTCCGCAACCCGATGGCCGCATACAACCTGAGTTTAGAGATACGCTGCTAAAGGTAGGCGAGTGGATGAAGCAAGATGGAGACGCTATCTATGGCACGCGTGGTTTATTTATCGCGCCACAAGCATGGGGGGTAACCACGCATAAAGATAACAAAGTGTTTTTGCATGTATTGGATCGGCCGTCTGACAATCAATTGCGCATTGAAAACTGGAAAGGGAAAATCAGATCGGCTGCTGTTTTTCAATCAGGCGATAAAGTAGCATACAAAACCGCCGGAAATACGCTTCAGATCACCCTGCCCGAAAAAGGAGATGAAGTGGATACGATCATAGAGATTCAGCTAAGATAAGTTAGAGAGGATCTTCCGCCATGGACTTACTTTCCTTCAATAATTTTTCGGCAGCCCGCCCCAGTGGTGTCTGTATTTTTTTTATCAAACGCGCGACAATCAGGGTTACCACCAGGAAGATGATGGCTGCTAAAGCTGTTATAAAGGGATTGTTATGCCTTTGAGCGATGGCAACAAAAGGGTCTCTTAAAAAGCCATGAACCAGAAATATAAACAGGGAATGAGCGCCGATACCTTTGATCCACAAGCGCTGTCTTCGGTAACCCGTAAGTGCATGCTGTAATGTGCGCGTAAGCACAGATAATAGTAATGCAGCGGCCAGCATGGTTAAAGGCCACACATAACTGAAAAGGTTGCCGGCTATCAAAATAATAAAAGCCAGAATTATTACTGAATAGCGAATTTGAAATGTTTCTTTCCCGGCCAATACCATTCCCAGACAAAAAACCGCCAGATGGCCAATAAAAAAGTAATTCAGATTGTATTTATCATGATCGAGAAGGGGATTTACGATCAATGTAATCAACCATGCTAATGCGCCAATCAGATATAAAGCCTGAAGTCCCCAACGCCTGTAAGCCGCCATTACCAACGGAAAAACCATGTAAAGCTGAACGATCATTGGAAAAAACCACCATGGCCCAACGAGTCTGAATGCCTCACCCGGTACAAAACTTTGAATGAATAATAAATCAGCAATGGCTAATCGCAAGAGAACCCATGAAGGCAGGCCGCCGGTTTTTATTGTCAAAATCAACAGGTAAACCAGAACAGTTACCAAATAAGCGGGGTATAACTTTATCAATCTTTGCTTCATAAACTGAAGCCACTTTACTTCCCTATTTTGCCACACGGTAAATAAACCATAGCCGCTTAGAAATACGAACAACTGTACGCCATAATGACCCATAAAAGAGAACAAATACTGAACGATATTTTCAGGATTCTTTTTGATTAGATCAATAAAAAACAGGGTGCTTTCATATGAGAAAGAAAACTCGTTTTCGCCATTCCAGGGTTTTATCAAATGACAAAAGTTATGAAAAAGAATCATGAGCATGGCTATGCCCTTCATAAACGAAGCCTCTGTACGGCTAATATGTTTCCAGTTATATGTCATTCAGCGCAGGCAAAATTGGTTACTTTTTTATTAGTTATTCAAAAAAAATATGGAGTTGCTGAGCGTGCCTTTTGCCTGTGTTATATTTTTTTCTTTTCTGATAATTATCAAAAAAAGCAATCTTCTCCATTAAAAAAAAAATTAGCCATTTGCCCATAATTTAATTATTTTCAATGAAGTTTTACTTGTATTGCCGAAAATTTAGTGAAATAGAAAAAATGCGTGATGTTGTCCAAGTGAATGGGTATTTCTTTGTAATTTTCCAACCGAAATAAATATTTTTTCACACAATTAAATCGCACTTAAATGGAAGTATTAGTCAATAATTTTGTTGACTGCCTTACACAAAGACACGCAAACGAACCGGAATTTTTACAAGCCGTACTCGAAGTTTCCGAATCTCTGATCCCTTTTATCGACGACCATCCCATTTATCAAAAACACAAAATACTGGAGTGTATGACCGAGCCGGAACGGGTTATTATTTTTCGTGTTCCGTGGCTTAATGATAAAGGTGAAATTGAAATAAATCGTGGTTACCGTGTTCAAATGAACAGCGCCATCGGTCCTTACAAGGGAGGTTTGCGTTTTCATCCTTCCGTTAATTTAAGCATTCTGAAATTTCTGGCCTTTGAGCAGGTTTTCAAAAACAGCCTGACCGGTTTGCCGATGGGAGGCGCCAAAGGGGGAAGTGATTTTGACCCGAAAGGGAAAAGTGATAGTGAAGTGATGAGGTTTTGCCAGAGTTTTATGACGGAACTTTGTAAATATATCGGCCCTAATACTGACGTGCCGGCGGGAGATATAGGCGTAGGTGCGCGGGAAATTGGGTATATGTTTGGAC
>JBIQMB010000237.1:0-5834 GCA_044463745.1 Chitinophagaceae bacterium
AGCAGCCTATGAAAGAAGAATAAAAAATCTGGAAAAGGAATTGCAGGTAGCGATAGATAGCAACGATACCGATAAAGTAATGAAGCTGATGAATGAAAAGAAAGAATTGACCACACGTAAAAAAGCGCCTGCCGATACCCTGATCAGGTTAACCCCTGCCGAACTGGAAAGCATAATCGAAAAGACGGTGAAAGAGATGGATGTGAATAAAGATTCTACTTTTTACAAAAGACTTGACAGTCTTCAAAACACTTTAAAAAATCTAAACAAAAATCAGGTTTCTCAATCTCAAATGATAGAAAGAAGCCGGGACAATGCGCAAGCCACCGCTTCGGAAAACGTAGTGAGAGATACTGTTATGCTTAAGGCAGATAATGACAATGTATTAACCGGCCGGTTGATAGAAGAGCTGAATCAAATCAAACGCGAATTAAAAAATCAGAATGATGAGATACAAAATTTAAGAACAGAGAATGCGCGGTTGAGCACCACCCAAAAACAGGATAATGAACCTGTAGTGGTAGAGCAAGCGCAACTTAAACCCGTTACCGTTACAGGCGAACGCAAAGCAAGAACAGAAAGACTTCAGGCAGTACCTGTTTATCATGAAAGAAGTGTGAGCGTATTTGCCGGACCCAATTTTGGCGATGTAACCACTTTAAATGTGGGTGCGCGCCTGTTACAAAATATTGGCAACACCCAATTCAAATTCATGCCCGAAGTATATATCGGATTTGGAAAAACAATGAGCTTTGGTTTAAGTGCCAATGCCATTTATCCAATACAAATCGACAATCCTGATTTTACACCCTATGCAGGCCTGGGAGCGGGTATCAATAATTTTGGGGATAAGCTCAGGTTCAATCCGAATGTTATAATCGGTACATTCTATAAGATGGGAGCCGGAAACCTGTTTGCCGATTATTCTGTTCGCGGTGCATTCAGATACAACCAGTTGGCGATAGGTTATAATTTCAAAATCTGATTCAATGATGTCTATTTTAAAAAGAATAATTGTACCATTTATTTTGTTGATTTCGCTCATGGTATTGAGCAAGCCCGGATCATCTCAACAAAAGGATGATAAGGGAGAGATCGTGATGAGTGAGGCGGAACTTCAATCTTTTATCAAAAGAATAGCGTCACTGAAACAGCAGCAGATAGACCGGCAGCAAAAAGAAAAACTGTTGAATGAATTGGAATGGGCTGTATTAAGACAGTTATCACAACCGCAACAGTTTTCCGGTACAGAAATTCCCCAGACGGAAGCACAGAATGTGGTTCAAAGGCCCACACAGGCCAGCACTCAGGATACCTCCCTAAAAAGTCAGATTCAGGATATCAACAAACGTTTGGATAGACTGATGCAAATGATGAGTTCGCCACAGATGCAAGACAAGATGAACCGTGTTGATGCGGAAGAAATAACGAGTCGGAATGATGTCCCTGTTTACCCATCCAATGAATCAGTTAATAAAAATGATGGAAAAGTATTGCATGTGGATACGGTATATGTAAGGCCCGACGGTTCAGCGTACAGAATCATAAAAGCAGCAGAATCTGCGCCGCAGCCACAGCCCGAAAATAAGAGAAGCCAGACAATTCGTCAACAGCTTCAGGATCAGGATGATGCCCGCTATCGCGTTGACACCGTTTATATCGACCGAAGTAAAGTAGAGAAAAAAATAAAACCGACCACTGAAACTGCAGAGACTCAGAAAGTAAAGGAGGAAGAGCCAGATCGTAGCAAATCCGAAACAGAAGCGCAGATTGAAAAACAGGATATTGCTCAATCAGAGCCTGTGATGCAGAAAACGCCCGATACAATCTATGTTTATCAGGATGAGAGCGGCTATAGAACTACAGTCTCTGCAGGACGAAATGCAGATGTTGCCACTGCAAAGACCGGCAGTAAAAACCTGAGAAATGACAGAGCGAATCAATCGATCATCCGCAAGGATGAAACAGAAAGAATCCGGGTAGTACAGGCTCCTCCACAAACCATTTATTTAAATCAGGATCGAAACAGAAGTCCACAGCCCATCATCATTTACAGAGATCAGCGGGATCCAAAAAAGACTGAGCGTCCCTCAGCAGAAACAGACTCTATACGCGTGGCTGCAGCGCAGCAACAGGAAAGGCTCGAAGGAAAAATAAACAATCTGGAATCGCAGATAAATTTATTAGGACAACTTTTGTCAGGTTCGGAAAAAAATGAGCAGCAAAAATATAATGATGATATCAACCGGTTGAAAATGCAGGTTTCGGCACTGACCTCAGAATTGGAAACAGCACGAATGAAAGCAGCGGATGAAAAAGAAAAAACAGAACAACTAACCACACAGGAACCGGTCAGAGATACGGCTTTGTTATCTAAACCGAAAAGCAACATCTATAAAGTATATTTTGCAAATAACTCTGTGGAAATTCCACAGGAAGATTTTGCATCCCTAACGGATATCGTAAATGAAATGAAGAATGATAATAGCTTGATGGTATTGTTGAGAGGATTTGCAAGTAGTACAGGCAATGCAGCCTATAATGAAAAGATTGCGAACCAACGCGCGGCGGCTGTTCAGAAATGGTTTTTAACTCATGGTGTACAGGCAAGCAACTTGATCACCCAGGGACGTGGGGTGGATGACTCAAAAAGTGAGGATAAAGCGCGCAGAGTGGAAATTACTTTATTGAATAGGTAATTGATCAAATAATGAATGAACTGAATGCAGCTCGATTTTTCGGGCTGCATTTTTTTTAAGGTAATACTCGTTTTATGTTCAGCAAGTAAAGGACGAAAGGGACTAAACGGCCGAAAGCCCATAAGTCACAAGCGCCACGCTTGCGACTGAAAGAGGTTTCAATAATGTAGGGCTAAACCCGTCAGGTTGTGCGCAGGATAAGTGTGAGGGCAAAAACCTGGCAGGGTGAAATTTTAGACCTTTATCAATTAATCATTCTCTTATGGTTTGCAACTAAAACATAGCCGCAACTTTCCAAAAGCTTTACTACTCCAATCCTCTTCCCAAAAAAAGTGCTATATCTCTCGCTTATACAACGATTACACCCATTTGATCAGAAGTACTTTTAAATCATATCCCCACCTGATATCTTTATGAAAATTCAAAAGAGTACAGAAAAATAAAACTAAAGACTTTTAAAACAGCTTCAGGTTGTTTTCTTAATTTAGTTATTTAAATTAATTGCTTGAAGGATTGCCTGATCACCATATCATTCATCCTGACAATTGGCAACGCCCATTCCCAAACAGGCCGCCCATTGCAGTACCGGTTCCAGCATCTTAACCAAACGGATGGACTGGCAGGCAATCACATCATGCACATTACACAAGACGATGAGGGCTACATCTGGATAGCAACCCTTAAGGATGGCCTTCAGCGATATGATGGCATTCGCTTTCATAGCTTTAAAAATAAATTTCTTAATCCCGTCACAAACACGTTTGAAATCAGTGATCTATTATATGAGAACAAGCAACTAATTGTATTCTCTGAAAACCAATTTTTTAATTACAATCCATTTAATCAGCAGTTTTTTCCCATCGAGTTTTCATCTGCGGACGCAGTCAAACACACATTTACCGATGAGGCAGGTAATACCTGGTATATTAAAAGAAATCTCTTATCCAGATTCAAACCAGGAAATAAGATCCCGGATTTTGAGTACAGATTTTTGCGAAAACTAATAGGAACAAATATGCCTTTAGTTTACGATTCAATCGGTGGCCAATATTGGTTTTTCAATGAAAATAACCTGTTGCTGTTTGATATTGCCACACAAAAAGTTAAGCGCGTAACGAACCATACCCACCCGGATCTATTTAAAAATATATTGAGAGATAATGATTATGAAATTTCAAATATGATGCTAACGCCCGACCGCAATCTCTGGTTTTCAACATGGTCCGGGCCCATTGGAAGAATCAATCTGGCCAATGGAAAAACCACCGGCTATTCATTAAAAAAAAGCCTTCGCACATCACAAAACCCTACGGGGCCAATGGGTATCAACTTATTTTATCTTGATAATTACGGACAGCTTTGGGCTACAACATACGGCGCAGGTTTATTGCGATATAATGTTTCCAACGACAACTTCGATTACATTCTGTCTGATCGTAGTGACCCCCAGAGCCTTTGGTACAACTACGAATTAAAGAGCTTATTTCAGGATGCGCAAGACAATATCTGGGTCGGTACCGATATTGGTATAAGCATTTTCAATCCTTATCAGGAAAACTTTCAAATACTGAAACATAATAAAAATAATCCATCATCATTACCTCCCAATGAGATCGAAACAATCCTGCAAGCCAGTAATAAAGAGGTGTGGGTTGGAACCTGGGGTGGCGGAATAACCGTTTTTGATAGCTCACTCAACTTCAAAAAGCATATGACCTTTGAAAGCACAGCAGCAAATATGGTTTGGAGCTTCATGGAGGATGATAGAAACCGGGTTTGGGTAGGCTGTCAGCGGGGAATGATAATGCGATATGACCTGCACTCAAAAAAATTTGAAAAACCTTTTTATAGCGAAAACAACAGATCTACCATCCGATTCATGACCAAAGACAAATCAGGTAATCTCTACCTGGGTATGCAAAATGGGAATGTAATAAAATGGGATGCATTTACAGACGCATTTATATTTCCGGATGACAGAGAGATTCCGGGTACCCGGCCTCCGGTAAGCTATTTATATATTGACTCTCTTGATAACCTTTGGGTGAATATCGGTACTGCCATTATGAAATATGATACCAAAGAAATGAAACTACTGAAACGATTTCCACTGGTTTCGTCCATTATCGAAAAATCAAAGATTCCCACCATATCCAGCATTTCACCTTTTAATGATAGCTTGCTTGCAGTAAGCAATGCACAAGGGTCTGGTGGTTTCTTAAACACACGGTCCGGAAAATTTGAAAAATGGAACCTGACACCCACAGCCGGTTCACGCCGGGTTTCGGCAATTAAGAAAGATAAAAACAATCACATCTGGTTTGCATCCGGATGGGACCTATTCCGCTTTACCCCGGGTAGCGAGCATAAACCTACGAATTATATCGTAGAAAAGCATTTGTTGGGATCCCCGTTTTTCACGGGCAAAACAGCCGAACTCTCTGATGGGCGCTGGGCATTTTTCACCAGCACGGAAGTGTTGATCTTTAAACCGGAGAACCTGGGCAACAATACTGAAAGGAAAGAAACCGGATCATTGGCCGTGACCGGATTTAAGATTTTTGGTGAGAAAAGGCCAATTGATTCCTTACTATTAAACAACTTGCCGGTTTACCTGAACCATACTGAAAATTATATAACGATTGAGTTTTCGCCCCTGGTTTATACCCCGCTTCAGGAAAATAAATATGTATATAAACTGACAGGAATTAATTCACAATGGCTCACGGCTGATGAAAATTTTTCGGTAACCTATACCAGCCTTGATCCGGGAAATTATACTTTTATGATCAAGCTCGACTCGGAGGAAGAGCCGGAAAAAATTACGTCCTTTCGCATCGTAGTCCGGCCTCCATTTTGGAAAACATGGTGGTTTTATTTTCTCTGTACCCTTGCTGCATCAGGTCTGGCGTGGCTGATCATAGGATGGAAAATAAAGGGAATCCGTAAGGAAGCCAATCTGAAACGGAAGGTACTGGAAACAGAAATGGCTGCATTGCGCGCTCAAATGAATCCACACTTTATTTTCAATTGCATTAATGCCATCGACAGTCTTATACCAAATATAAATATTATTCAGTCCAATTTAAACCTGTAAATACATATTCAAATCCACAAATACTTTTGACCTTCTTT
>JBIQMB010000238.1:0-5831 GCA_044463745.1 Chitinophagaceae bacterium
GGTTAAACGACACTCAAAAGCTATAAAATAAATAGTTATTTCACGATAATCTTTCCTTTCATAACCAGATGGATGCTGCAGTAATAATCATCACTTTTTTCCGGTACAAAACGCCACGAATCTCCGTTGTTTAAGGTTGGAGAATACCAGGTGCTGTCGGTTTGAACTGCATTGTGAGGTACGATATCCTGATTGATAAACAAAACCGTATCCCCTTTATTTACCGTTATGCTTTCAGGAACAAATTTCATTTGACTGATCAAAACGGTATCGGTCTTTGCATGTTCTCCATTTTCACTATTAACTGAACCTGAATTACAGCCCGGCATAATTATTAACATTACACCAAGAAAAACAATTCCACATTTTAAAATTTTCATATCCATTTACTTTATCACTTTTACTATTTAAGTTCTTTCTGGACCATTTTTGCATGTTCAAGGTGTGCTTTTAAGGTAGGCATGATCTTAACAAAGAGGGCTTTCAATTCTGCATTTTGTGTTTGCGGAATCAGCACATTCTCTACAGCTTTGATTACTGCATCATGGTAAGCTACTTCGTTATCAATATATGCTTTGTTGAAAGCTTTGCCTGATTTGCTATTCAGTTCTTTGGTAGTTTTTTTGGCACCATCCAGTAAAGACTGAGTCATGGCATTTGTTTTAGGTGTTACACCCAGTTTTTTAGCCAGGTCGGTAGCCATTTTGATAACGGCATTGTGGTCATCCTGCATCGTTTTTGCAAACCTCAGGATAGCTGCATCTTTAGACTTTTTCTGAGCAATGGCTGCATAATCAACGTCGATCTGATTGGCGGTTACAGCTACTGATGCTATTTCAGGATCTGTGAGTTTGGGCGTTTCCTGAGCATTGGTGTTGAGCGAGAACAGAAGTGCGAAAATCAAAGTTCCACAAATCATTGACACATAGTTTTTTAGCGTTTTCATTGTAATTTTATTTTAGGTTGTTTATTATTTTCTTTTTGGGGAGGCAGCTTCAGTCTTTGCTTTTGAGGGAAATTCCGGTGGGTTGTCTTCCGCATATTTATACATTGGATGCTTTGGCACAAGATTGGTTACAAAATATTTGTAACAATTTTTATTAAAATGTATCTAATGGATACACTCAAAACGATAGAATAATGGAAGCAATTTGTGACACACTTGAAGGCCCGGATATTCTAACAAATGAAATGTCGGATGAACTGATCATCAGCAGCATTCTGAATGGGCACAAAGATTTATTTGAAAAACTGATGAAAAGATATAACCAGCGATTATATCGCGTTATAAGAGGCTATATGAAGAATGAGGAAGATATTCAGGATGTAATGCAGGAGACCTACCTGAAGGCATTTGAAAATTTGTCTGGTTTTAGGTCTGATGCTTCTTTCTCAACCTGGTTGATCCGGATCGGTATAAATGAAGCATTGCAGAAGCTTAGAAAAATAAAAAGGAAATGGTCGTTTTTTTCGGCCGAAATAAAGAACAAGAATGAAATTTCTCCATACTCATACATTGAAAACATGAACCCGGAAAAGCGAACGATACAGCGAGAAACGCGCAAAATGATAGAGGATGCCATTGATCATCTGCCGGTTAAATACCGCTCGGTTTATATGATGCGAGAGGTAGAAGGGCTGGATATTGAAGAAACGGCACGCTGCCTTGGGCTGTCCCAGAGTAATGTAAAAGTGAGACTATATCGTGCAAAGGGTCTGCTAAAGAAAGAATTGGCGGGACAGGCTGTAAAGGATGAAGTTTTTGAATTTGGTAACGAAAAGTGCGATGAGCTCATCGCCAAAGTCATGAGGAAGATCAGGGAGAGAGCAGGATAAAAGAATAACAATGGAAACGAAAAAAGCCGTATCATTAATTTTGATACGGCTTTTTCATTCTTAGAATATCACCATATATTAATACCTGTACAATTCAGACTTGTATGGACCATCCACAGGTATGTTCAAATATTCGCTCTGTGCCTGGGTCAGCGTATCCAGTTCCACTCCGATTTTGCTCAAGTGAAGTCTGGCTACTTTTTCATCCAGATGCTTGGGTAAAACATACACTTTGTTGTCGTATTTATCATGATGCTGCCACAATTCAATCTGAGCCAGAACCTGATTAGTAAATGAATTACTCATAACGAAACTTGGGTGGCCCGTTGCGCAACCAAGGTTTACCAGGCGGCCTTCAGCCAGTACAATCACATCCTTTCCGTCGATGGTATATTTATCTACCTGAGGCTTGATTGTATCTTTCGTATCACCATAATGTTTATTAAGCCATGCCATATCGATTTCGATATCGAAATGCCCGATATTACAAACGATGGCTTTGTCTTTCATCAGTTTAAAATGCTCACCTGTAATCAGATCGCGGCAACCGGAAGCTGTAACGATTATATCAGCTTCTTTTACGGCATCTGTCATCTTCTTCACTTCATAACCATCCATGGCTGCCTGCAGTGCACAAATCGGATCGATTTCTGTAACAATAACACGCGCTCCTGCACCTCTTAAGCTTGCGGCCGAACCTTTACCCACATCACCATAACCACCAACGACGGCTACTTTACCGGCCATCATTACATCGGTAGCCCTGCGGATGGCATCTACCAGGCTTTCCTTACATCCGTACTTATTGTCGAATTTCGATTTTGTAACTGAATCATTTACATTAATAGCCGGAACCGGAAGCGTTCCTTTTTCCATTCTTTCATAGAGCCGGTGTACACCGGTGGTCGTTTCTTCCGAAATTCCTTTCAGATTTTGAACCAGTTCAGGGTATTTATCCAATACCATATTTGTCAGGTCGCCACCGTCGTCCAAAATCATATTCAGCGGACGATCTGCACCGCCAAAAAACAAGGTCTGCTCTATACACCAGTCGGCTTCTTCCTGCGTTTGTCCTTTCCAGGCAAAAACGCCCACACCGGTTTCGGCAATGGCTGCTGCCGCATGATCCTGTGTAGAGAAAATATTACATGAACTCCATTTCACTTCCGCACCCAGTTCTACCAGGGTTTCGATTAACACTGCGGTTTGGATGGTCATGTGAAGGCATCCGGCAATACGTGCACCTTTCAGCGGTTTTTCTTTCCCAAATTCTTCTCTCAGCGACATTAAGCCGGGCATTTCAGCTTCGGCCAATTTGATTTCCTTACGGCCCCAGGCGGCCAGGCTAAGGTCTTTCACTTTATTTTTGAGTGAAAAATCAATCTGATTTTTGATTTCTGTTGACATTTATTTCTTGTATTAATAATTTGAAGTGCAAATTTACAAAATTTGGAGGTTTATTCTTGATTATCGTAGTTATTTAGAATAAAAGTAACTTTATGGTTGCTTAAATAGAATAAAAGATAAAAATGAAGCGCCCAAAATCATGAAAATAGAAAATACAGAAAGAAAAAAAATCAGCCTGGATGAAAAAGATCTGGCTATTTTAAAACTATTGCAAGAGAATGCACGATACACAGTTAAGGAGATAGCCTCGCGGGTAAACCTGAGTACCACCCCCGTGCATGAGCGCATAAAGGCACTTGAAGAGTCTGGCGTGATTAAGCAATATGTTACGATAATAGATGCGGCTAAAGTGAACCTTTCCCTCACAGTTATTTGCTACGTTTCTTTAAAAGAGCATGGTAAAAATGCAGGCAGTGCTTTCATTCGCTCCATACTGTCACTGCCTCAGGTTATAGAATGCTTTAGTATTTCCGGTGAATTCGATTTTATGTTGAAAATAGTGTGCGAGGATATGAATGCGTTTTACAATTTTCATGTCAATGTGCTGAGCGAGCTGCAAAATGTAGGGCACATACAGAGCACCTTTGTGATGGGTATTATTAAAGATACACACCAGATAATTTATTGATTCAGAATCATCTAAAAAAGAAATCGCAGTTTAAGAGAAGCGCCGTCTGATCAGTTCATCAAACCGCTTTACCAGCGGATCATTGTTTCGCCAGCCCAGTTTTAATTTTAATTCGCGACGAATCCAGAATTCTGCCTCAGCAAATATTTTAAAACCCTGTATGGTTTTTATGCTACGGTCAAACATGATTTCATCTCCACGGAAAAGTTCATTGATAAACAAAAACCGATCATTTATTTCGATGGCCTTGCGTAAATCTTTAATCGGGCTGGAAGTAAGTGATTCAGAGAGTTCTATTCTTTTTTCCTTAAGCTTATCGTTAAGACTTAATTCTGTTTCTTCTATTTTAGGGTATTCAATCTTATCCGGCAATTCCTTTATCGGATCACTAAAGAGCGTTTGCTGAGCCAGGGTCGGAACATCTTCAATCGGATCAAAACCATCATCTATACCGGAGTAAGAAGGCTGTTTTATCGTCTTTACCTCATCTGCATGCTTCTTGATTTCATCCAGTTCTTTTTCTATTTCCTTCTCATCCACCTGCAATACTTCTATTATTTTTTCCTCTTTTTTGGCCTCCGGCTGCTTTACCACATCCTGATTTTGGGCAATGTGGGTAACGGGTAATAGGATGGAAACCTTGCCGGTAGAGCCGGTACTTTCCTTTCCCATCAGTATGGCCAATTCAGCTTCCAGCATTCGGGAGGTTGCAAGCATAGACGAGGGTGACGCTCCGTTATTGAGTTGTTCTTGTAATTTTTCGATGAGTGTTTTCACTCTGTTCATATTCCAAGTAGTTTCTAAAAGGTATGCGATAAAAGTTTTTGATTTCAGGAAAAATCAGATTAACCTTGCAAAGTGCTAAGGTACGATACGTTGTTGTAAAATTAAATACAAAATGTTTATAGAGCCAAATATAACGGGTGAGAGACGCGGATGGATAGAAGTTATTTGCGGAAGTATGTTTAGTGGCAAGACAGAAGAACTGATCAGGAGGCTCAAGCGGGCGAAAATAGCTAACCTTAAAGTAGAGATTTTTAAACCATCCATTGACGTCAGATACGACGAAACCAATATCGTGAGTCATGATGAAAACAGAATTCTTTCCACCCCGGTTGACCATTCCAGCTCTATCCTCATGTATGCGCAGGATGTGGATGTGGTGGGGATAGATGAAGCGCAGTTTTTTGATGACCAGATAGGCCCCGTGTGCGAACAACTTGCTTTAAAAGGAATGCGGGTAATTGTAGCAGGGTTAGACATGGACTTCAAGGGCAGGCCATTTGGCCAGATGCCCAATCTGCTTGCCATTGCCGATTACATTACTAAATTGCACGCCATCTGTGTTGTGTGCGGAAACATAGCCAATGTTAGCTACCGGAAGGTGGCCACCCAGGGGCAGGTTTTGCTGGGCGAAAAAGATATTTACGAACCCCGCTGCCGGGTTTGTGCACAGCTTGGCGATAAAGTTTCTGCTCGTTCAAAAATGAATGAATCATGAAAGCTGTGTGGGCTTTGCTAAAGAAAGATTTGTTGCTGGAGTTCCGGCATCAGCATACTTTTTTTGGCATCCTTCTGTATGTGGTATCCACCATTTTTGTATTGTACCTGGCCATGGGCAAACCGCAGGCCGTTGTTTTTAACGGACTTTTCTGGATGATACAGTTATTTATCTGCATAAATGCCGTGGCCAAAAGCTTTTTGCAGGAAGGGAGAGGTAGGATGTTGTATTATTTTTACCTGAGCAGTCCTGTGCAGTTTATTGCTGCCAAACTCATATACAATGCCATTATTTCGTTGGTGATGGTGCTGTTGAGTCTGATACTTTTTCTTTTTTTACTGGGCAATCCGCTACAGAATCCGCTTCAGTTTATCTGGGTCGGATTTTATGGTGCTTTTAGTTTGAGTCTGGTTTTCACCCTGATGTCGGCCATAGCCGCCAAGGCTCAGCAGAATGCCG
>JBIQMB010000239.1:0-5795 GCA_044463745.1 Chitinophagaceae bacterium
CCACTTGTACCACAATAGATCGTGGCTGGCCGAGTGCTACGGAAATATTGGTGCCGCTTGGAATGACCTTTTTAAAACGGTTGTAAATAACTGATCTGGCATCTGCAAAACTCATTCCCTGTACGGTGATCTTGCCCAGTCCCCAGGGAAAGATAGAACCATCACGTGCTACGATGTAATCTTCTTCCAGGTCAGCTCCGCCCCATAATGAAACAATGATGTGATCCCCTACGCCTATCCGGTAATCATCGGGCGGTGTGCTGAGCTCCGACAGTTGTAATATCTGGCTATTATGAAAGAGATCAATACCATAAATAGACTGAGGGTTAGAAATGGATCGCCGAATCTGGTCTTTTTTGGTACTGTCTGTAGTAACGAAAGGCCTGTTATCCCTTTTGTGTAGATCCTCTCCCGGCTTATTTCCTTGTTGGTTATAGTCTCTTAAAAGATTTTGAAGCTCTCCGGGTGCGGCATTTTTCAATGCATTGGGGTCAATGGGCAGTTCGGCTAACTCTTTTACCTCTTGTGCAAGGGATTTTTGAGGCAAAAATGCAAATGCAATAATGGCAAAAGTCAACAAAAGTCTTATACAAGCATCCTTTGTTATGCGTGTCATCTTTAGGGTTGTTAGGGTTGTGTAAGATAGTTCAACTGATAAAACGCATAAACAACAGATTTTATTTTGTCTGTTACTTTGATAATTGAAAAAAAAGACAGGTACTATATTCAGAGCGCTCTTCCGCATTATATTTTTTGACGGAAATGTCTATACCTGATGAGGATGAATATTTTATCCGTTCAGCGCTGAGCCGAGTTTTGGATTGGTATTCCGAAAGAATAAAAAAGCAATGAATTAGGAGAATAATGTTTTTGAAACTTCTTCATATTCATCCACTATCTCTTTTAAGATCAGTGCAGCCGGTTTGATCCGGTCCATCATGGCTGAAACCTGACCTATTTCTAATTCACCTTCATCCATATCACCTTCAAACATGCCTTTCTTAGCCCGCCCGCGTCCGAGCAGAGCCAGTAAATCTGATCGTGAAGCTCCTTTTTGGTAAGCCTCCGTGATGTCGTAATAAAATTTATTCTTTATCAATCTTACAGGGATCAGTTCCTTCAGGGTAAGTACCGTGTCGCCTTCTTTGGATTCAATGATGGCGTTCTTGAAATTGATATGGGATGATGCTTCTTCCGAGGCAACGAATCTGCTGCCGATCTGCACTCCTTCTGCCCCCAGAGCCATCGCAGCCAGCATCTGTCTTCCTGTAGCTATACCTCCGGCAGCGATGACGGGGATATCTACAACACTGCGAATGAGCGGAATCAAAACCATTGTGGTTGTTTCTTCCCGCCCGTTGTGTCCTCCGGCTTCAAAACCTTCGGCTACTACGGCATCGCAACCTGCTGCCTGCGCTTTTTCGGCAAATTTCCGGTTGGCTACCACATGAATCACCTTGATCCCCTTTTCTTTAAACATGGGTGTATAAGTAGCCGGATTGCCGGCTGAGGTTATCACGGTGCCGACCTTGTGTTTCAAAATCAATTCGATATGAGCCGGTACATCCGGATAAAAAAGAGGAATGTTTACAGCAATGGGTTTGTCGGTAGCAGCCCTGAGCTTGGTAAGATGTTCATCCAAAATAGCCGGATACATGCTTCCTGATCCCAGCACGCCCAGCCCACCTGCATTGGAAACGGCTGCTGCCAGCCGCCATCCGCTTGCCCAGATCATGCCGGCCTGAATGATGGGATAGGTTGTTTCCAACAGAGAAGTTACGCGCGTATGTTTCATGAGTGCAATTCTAAAATATGATTTGCCTGATTTTTTTATTATTTCACTTTCCTTCCTTTCCATTTATAACTGCCAAAGCTACCCAGCCATCCTGCAATGATAATGTATAAAATATGAAAAGGCTGAAGCGGCGCAAACCAGTACAAAAGAGTTTGGTGTTTAAAAAATTTAGCCACCGGAAAAAGAAACAAAAGTTCGAAACCGATTTTCATTGCCAGAAAAATAAATAAATGCCAGTATGAATGTTGCTTAACCGATGCGGCTAACAAAAGGATGCACCACACATTGATAACATATACAAGTGCCAGTACGGTTTTGATTTTATAATCCTGATAAGTGGATGATTTGCTTGCCCAGCGGATTCGCTGATTAAAAAATGAATGGATGGTTTGTTCAGGAAAGGTGGTAACCGTACTTTCAAAACTTTTCAAATAATGAACTTTATCAGGACGGATCATTTTAACCTTCTCCATCAGTAACATGTCATCGCCACTGGCTATGTTATCTATATCCTTGAATCCCTTCACTTCAATAAATATACTTTTGGGATAGGCCAGATTGGCACCGTTGGCCATGTAATGAAATTGCCTGGACAGCGCGGCTCCTGTTATGCCCTGAAGCGTTATGAAATCCAATATCTGAAATGCGTAAAAAAACTTTTTTAAACCGCCGGCACCAATGGGCATGAGGATATTAACCGGAGATGCAATCATCGCTGACTGATTTTTTTTATAATAAGAAGCTACCGTAGATATCCAGTCATGTGGAGCAATGCAATCAGCATCGGTGGTCATAATTAATTCCCCGGCCGATAAAGAAATGCCGGTTTCAATTGCCTTCTTTTTATACGAATTGAGCTTGTCCGATTTCACATAATCCTTCAGTTCAATCAGCCGGATATTCGAGAACCGGGAGCTAAACGATTGAATGATAGAGGGGGTATTGTCGTCGGAATGGTCGTTGATTACAATCACCTCGAAAAGAGTGGGTGGATAATTCTGAGCGGCCATCGAATTCAGGCAGTCGGCTATTTTGGTTTCTTCATTTCTGGCAGAGATGATGACAGACACAAATGGCATGTGATTGCTTTGCGGCGTATCCGGTTCATATACAGGCGTTGTTTTCCACGATCTTCTGTAATACAGCAATAGCCAGGCGTAAGGAATGAATAATAATATGGAAATGGCTATGAAAAACATTTTTCTACTAAAGTTATTTCTGAAGAACCAATCTTTTATATTGTCTGGTTCTGCTTATTTGATCATACATCTTTTAATCTTGTAACCCCTGCTGTTTGCCGGACAAATTTAATTTGTTTATTTCGGTTATTCTTTTAAATTTGTATTAGTTGCATAAACAACGGTATGACCAACAACCAATTTAAAAATAGTGAATTATACAGTTTTATCACCGGTAAGGCTACGGTAGCTATTTCGCGCAGGCTTCAGAAAAACTTTAAAGAAGCCGGCATTGAAATCACGATAGAGCAGTGGAGTGTGTTGTATCAGTTGTGGAAGGAGGATGGACAGAGCCAGCAACAGTTGTGCGAAAATACATTCCGGGACAAACCCAGCATTACACGCCTGGTAGATAACCTTGAAAAAAGTAAGTTGGTAAAGCGTATCGGAAATAAAAAGGACCGGCGAATAAACCTGATTTATTTGACATCAGAAGGGACACAATTAGAAAAAGAATCGATGCAGGTAGCTAACCAAACCCTGAACGAGGCGCTTGAAGGAGTAACCAACAGCAAAATTGAAGTGGCAAGGGATGTACTACAACAGGTTTATAATAATTTGAGATAATCCCAAACAAAACATTCAACAATTTAAAAATTAATAAGCATGGAAACATCCACTGAAAAGAAAGCCCTCACCGGTGGCGAGTGGCTGATAAAACCAGGTTCGCCCGACGATATTTTTACACCTGAAGATTACAATGAAGAGCAGGGAATGATACGCGATATGTGCCTTCAATTTCTGGAAGCAGAGGTACATCCCAATCTGGACAGAATCGATAAACAAGAACCCGGGCTGATGCAGAGCATATTGGACAAAGCAGGCGAGCAGGGACTTCTGGCTGCCTCAGTACCCGAAGAGTATAACGGACTGGGCAAAGACTTTGTAACCGGAACGCTGATTGCCGAAGCATTGGGAGGGGGCTATTCATTTAGCGTGGCTATCAGTGCACATTCAGGAATCGGAACTTTACCCATCCTGTATTTCGGAACCGAACAACAAAAACAAAAGTATGTAACCCGGCTTGCAACAGGGGAATACAAAGGCAGCTACGGACTCACTGAGCCCGGTAGCGGAAGTGATGCGCTGGGAGCCAAAACCACAGCCGTACTGAGTGAGGATGGTAAGCACTACATTTTGAATGGGCAAAAAGCGTGGATTACAAACGGCGGCTTTGCAGATATATACACCGTTTTTGCCAAAGTTGACGGAGATAAGTTTACGGCTTTTATCGTGGAGAGAGGCACTCCCGGATTTACCCAGGGACAGGAAGAGCATAAGATGGGTATCAAAGGAAGTAGCACGGTTCAGCTCTATTTTCAAGATTGCAAGGTGCCCGTAGAGAATGTGCTGGGTGAAATCGGGAAAGGTCATATTATTGCCTTTAATATTTTGAATATCGGACGCCTGAAACTCGCAGCAGCAGCAATCGGCGGCGCTAAACTGGCATTGAACGACTCCATTGAATATGCCAAAACCCGCGAACAATTTCAGACGGCCATCGCCAATTTTGGAGCTATCAAAAATAAGCTTGCACAAATGGCCATCGAGATTTATTCGGATGAGAGTGCACTTTACCGAACAGCAAAATGGATAGATGAAAAGGAACACGAACTTTTAAAGGAAGGTAAACCGGCCGGAGAATCGTTGCTTGGTGCAGCCGAAGAATATGCCATAGAATGTGCAATCCTGAAAGTACATGGTAGCGAGGTACTGGATTTTGTGGTGGATGAAGGGGTGCAGATACATGGTGGTAATGGTTTTAGCGATGAGTACAATATCAGCCGGGCATATAGGGATAGCCGGATCAACCGGATATTTGAAGGCACCAATGAAATCAATCGTATGCTTACGGTAGATATGATGCTGAAAAGAGCCATGAAGGGAAGATTAAACTTGCTTGGGCCTGCCATGGAAGTTCAGAAAGAATTAATGAGTATTCCTGATTTTGGGTCTGACGATGAAGGTGATTTTGTAAAAGAAAAAAAGCAAATCGCCAACATGAAAAAAAGCATCCTGATGGTAGCCGGGGCTGCTGCGCAAAAGCTTATGCAAAAGCTGGCCAACGAACAGGAAATAGTGATGAATATTGCAGATATGGCCATTCAGACTTTTGTAGCGGAAAGTATGTTGCTGCGCGTGATGAAAAATAAAGGAAGAACAGAGGATGCAAAGCAAGGGATTACAGAAAAGATGATGCAGGTTTTCCTTTATGATGCGATTGATCTGGTAGCCAAACATGGCAGGGATGCGATTAATGCTTTTGCTGAGGGTGATGAGCAAAGAATGATGTTGTTGGGATTGAAGCGGTTTACCAAACAGGATCCGTTTAATGTAAAAGACGCAAGAAGAGCTATTGCTGATTACCTGATTGAGAAGGGGAAATATACCATCTGATAGATTTTGTCAGGGATTGGGAGGTAGAGAGAATAATAATTTTAGATTGCACACGAGAAGCATAAGCCGGCCAGGATGCCGGCTTTTTGTCTTATCAACATGTAGAAAAATAGAGAGCTTGCTTTCTCCTCTTCTGGTAGTTCCGGGTCTCTCATACTTTTTGAAAGTTTCGCCTGGTTTTGGCTATGCCGGAGGAGGTATCAGACTTTCCAAAAGTTTCTGAGAAGAGCACTGGGATTCCTTCTAAACTTTTGGAAAGTTGCGTCTTCTTTTATTTGCTCGAGGTTCTTTATGGAATCGAATGTCAAAATTGATGGTTTCTCTTTTCTAAACTTTCCAAAAGTCGGACACCTCTTTTCTCCTAT
>JBIQMB010000240.1:0-5788 GCA_044463745.1 Chitinophagaceae bacterium
AAAACATTTTCTCCTGTTGCTTTGTAATAAAATAGCGGTTTATACTTGTATCAGTTCCCGAAAGATGAACATTATTATCTAACAGGATCCCGTTAAGATTAAAGTTATATTGAATTGAATATTCATGACCAGGCCGGAAATAAAGGCTATACGGGAAGTTCCCATCAGATATGGTGTAAATCCCTTCTGGTCCATAAATAGTTTCTCGAAATGTATCGTCATCCTTTAGCTTAATCCTGATAGGAGGAATTTTTAGGTCATTTGGATAATATAAGGTTATACTCTTTATGCTATCTGAGGTAGGCTTTAGATTCTTTATAACCCCAGAAAAAATAATTTGTTCACCCGCCAGATTGCCTTGAGCAAATGAAAGTTGCACGCCAAATCCCGTAAGAAAAGGAAGCAGTAACAATCGATTTAAAATGTTCATTTCGTATAAAGTTTATAGTAAATCTTGTATTTCTATTAAAACATTTTGATTAATGAGCTACTCGAAAAATTTGATTTTTTAATACGTAGCGCCTATTTTTAGCACAATGCGTATCAGCGTTGTCTGTAACAACACAAATATATAAAAGTTACTAATGCGATTACACACTATTTCATCGGCCCCGAGCCATTGATACATTACGGTTTGCAGAGCAGGAGGAAATAATGCACTTCAGTTTCTTTTCTTCGCAGTGTCTCCGGCACGGGACGCGCGTTTTTTTTAGCTCCCGGGAACTCTGAGCTCCAGCTCAGAGATTTTTAGAAGAACAGAGCAGGAGCTCTGTTTTCCCAGCGTTCAAATACGCCGTCAGCAGAAACAAAACAACCTGTTGATATTGCTCGAAAAGATTGCCCCCGATTTTATTCTAAGGGTATGCAAGAAAACCAAGCCCTTACTGTTTAGTATTCATACAATATCGACTTATCTGAAATCCGAAGCCATACAGATCTGCTACCTTTAACTCTTAAAGATGAAATATCAAAGGTCATTTCTTTTGTGATAATAGCCTTGCAGAGTTCCTTGTTTTCAAGGGAAAGCCTGAGTGTTCTTTGCGGTGGATTTGATTCCGCAACGGTACCCTGGTCAATTAATTCTACTTTCCACGATTGGCCGTTGCAACCGCCGGATGAAAATTGTATCTTCAAACATCCTTCTTTTAGTTTCAAAGACTGAATCGTAACCGGATCATCAGGGGCTGATTTATAAGCGTCCTGGCTAATGATAACCTGTCGGTCGCATGAGCGGTGGGCTTTCTGGCAGGAAGCCACAAACATAAGTGCTCCGGCTATCAGCCAAATATGAATTTTTGCATACATAAAATCAGTTTTTTTTGAAAGGCTCATTCCGATTATGAAGTTAAAAAAAAATCTATCAGGCTTTTAAAAACCTGATAGATTTTATAATTTTTTATTAACCAGCCTTAGAAAAAACTATAGTTCCAGAAGTGTTTTAACCGGATCTTTACCAAACAGTAATTGTTCGGGGCTTTCAAGCATTTGCTTAACCCTAACCAGGAAGCTTACCGATTCACGCCCGTCAATAACGCGGTGATCATAGCTCAGCGCTACATACATCATCGGCCTTATCTCAACTTTTCCATCAATGGCTACCGGACGTTCTACAATATTATGCATACCCAAAATAGCACTCTGCGGAATATTAAGAATAGGTGTACTTAACAGCGACCCGAAAACACCGCCATTGGTAATGGTAAAGGTACCTCCGGTCATTTCTTCGATGGTCAGTTTACTCTCTCTGGCCTTGGTTGCCAAATCTACCACTGCTTTTTCTATCTCAGCCATACTCAGGCTTTCTGCATTCCTGATCACCGGAACCACCAGTCCTTTGGGTGAGGATACGGCAATGGAAATATCAACATAATCATGATAAACGAGGCTTTCACCATCGAGCCGCGCATTTACCGCAGGCCATTCCTGTAAAGCGAAACAAACTGCCTTGGTAAAGAAACTCATGAAACCCAGGCCTACCTCATGTGTTTTCTTGAACACATCCTTGTATTTTTTGCGGATGTCCATGATCGGTTTCATATCCACCTCGTTAAAGGTAGTAAGCATAGCCGTACTGTTCTTGGCCTCCACCAGTCGGCGGCTGATGGTTCGGCGCAGAGGCGTCATCTTTTTTGTTTCTTCGTTGCGCTCAAATAATTCCTTCTGTGGCTCCCTACCCGGTTTTTCCAGGATGCTTAGTACATCATTGCGGGTAAGTTTGCCATGTGCGCCAGTACCTACGACGGTTCCGACATCCACTTTTTTATCGGCAATAATGGCCGCAGCAAGGGGTGTAGCCTTAGGTGCTTCCTTCTTCACTTCCGGCTCTTTTTGGGCAGCAGGTTTCTGAACAGCGGGCTCTGCCTTTTTCTCTTCTTCAACTTTGGTTGGCTGCTCTTTTTCAACCTTCGGCGCTTCAGCCGGAGTTTCCTTTGGCGCCTCTGCTTTTGCTTCGGCCTTTCCTTCGGGTTTAGTGGCCGTATCATCAATCTCAGCCACTACCTGACCTATCTCTAAGGTGTCATCAATATTCGCTTTTGTGTGCAAAATCCCCGCCTGTTCTGCATTGATTTCGAACGTTGCTTTTTCACTTTCTAATTCGGCAATCACTTCATCGCGATCTACCCATTCGCCATCTTTCTTGATCCATTTTGTCAATGTCACCTCGTTGATGCTTTCTCCCACTGAGGGAACTTTAATTTCTACAGCCATTGGAATTTTTTATTATAAATAATACCTGATAAATATTTTTAAAACCAGTGCAAAGTTAAATCGTAAATGCCGCATTCAAAATCTCTTCCTGCTCTTCCTTGTGCACCCTCGCATACCCGGAAGCCGTGGCGGCGCTTGCCGGTCTGCTGATGATACCAAAATTAATATACTGAAGATTCATTCTCAGGAATGAAGCCGCTCCCATATTCAGGGGTTCTTCCTGCACCCAATACCATACCGCTTTATTATATTTCTCATACACCTCTTTTAATTGCTTATGCGGAAGCGGGTACAATTGCTCTAACCGGATGATGGCAGTATCCTGTCTGTTTTCTTGTTTGCGTCTTTCTTCCAGATCAAAATAAATTTTACCACTGCAGAAGATAACCCGGTTCACATTTTCAGGATCCAGTTGGTTATCATCGATGATTTCTTTAAATCCACCCGAAGTAAATTCGTCGATGTGACTGTATGTGGCATGCAACCTCAGGTTTGCCTTGGGCGCATAATTAATCAACGGCTTTCTAAACGGCCATGCCAATTGGCGACGTAAACAATGGAAGAAGTTGGAAGCAGTGGTAACATTGGTAAGAACCCAATTAAGTTCAGCCGCCATCTGCAGATTACGTTCCATCCTAGCGCTGCTGTGCTCAGGTCCCTGTCCTTCGTATCCGTGTGGTAGCAATACAACCATTCCATTCATTCTTCCCCATTTCTGTTCGGAGCAGGATAAAAACTGGTCGATAATGGTTTGGGCACCGTTAGCAAAATCGCCAAACTGTGCTTCCCAAATCACCAGAGCGTTCGGGTTGGCCATGGCATACCCATATTCAAAACCTAAAACCGCTAATTCGCTGAGGAGCGAGTTCCAGATACGCATCTGTCCCTGTCCTTCGGTGATGTTGCTGAGACGGTTGTACATCTCATCCGTTTTTTCATCGCGTAGTACGGCGTGCCGGTGGCTAAAGGTTCCCCTTCTTACATCCTGCCCGCTCATTCTCACATCCTTTCCTTCATCCAATATGGTGGCATAAGCCAGTAATTCAGCCGTTGCCCAGTCAAACTTTTTCTCTTCGGCAAACAATTTTTCTTTGTCCTGTAATATTCTTTTGATTTTGCGCAGCGGCGTAAACCCTTCCGGTATTTGCATGATGGACTTGAACAGGCGCTCTATTTCATCTGCCGGTACGGCGGTGATGGGCGAACTGTCAAAATCTTCTTCAGTAGCCTTTCTCAAACTACGCCACCAGAGTTCGGGCGTTTGGTAAGTGTATGGAAGCGGATTTTGCTTTAGCTCATCCAGGCGCTCCTGCAAATCGTCCCAAAACTTCTTTTCCATTTCCTTGGCCAGTACTGTGGTTTCATCCCCTTCCGTTTCTGTCAAAAATTTGACATATACTTCTCTGGGGTTAGGATGGTTGTCTATGAGTTCGTATAAACCCGGCTGGGTAAATTTTGGATCATCTCCTTCATTATGGCCATGCTTACGGTAGCAGACCATATCAATGAAGATATCTGAATTAAACTTTTGTCGGTAAAGCATTGCCAGCTCAGATGCTTTAACCACGGCCTCGGCATCATCTCCATTTACATGAAAAACGGGCGCTTTAATGACGGAGGCTATGGATGTGCAATAATCGCTGGTACGCGCATCGTCGAAATCGGTTGTAAATCCTACCTGGTTATTGATGACAAAATGCAGCGTACCCCCGGTGTAAAAGCCGTCGAGTCCGCTCATCTGAATGGTTTCGTAGATGATTCCCTGCGCAGCAATGGAAGAATCGCCATGTATAAGGATGGGTAGAATCTTTTCGTAATTACTACCGTAGATAACATCAGCCTTGCTTCGGGCAAACCCCAAAACCACAGGATCAACCGCTTCCAGATGCGAAGGGTTGGGAGCCAGTTTCAGATTGATGGCCTTACCATCGGGTGTTACCACCTCACTGCTGTAACCCAGGTGGTACTTTACGTCGCCGCTACCCATGGTGCTGTCAATCTTGGCCGTACCCTCAAATTCTGTAAAAATCTGTTCGTAGGTTTTACCCAGAATATTGGCCAGGATGTTCAATCGTCCACGATGCGCCATTCCGATGGCTACCTCCTGTACATCATTGTTGGCGGCGGTGTTGATGATGGCATCCAGTGCTGCAATGGTACCTTCACCACCTTCGAGCGAAAATCTTTTTTGACCAATGTACTTGGTCTGTAAAAATTTCTCAAACATCACGCCCTGGTTCAGCTTTTCCAGAATACGTTTTTTCTGATCCAGCGAAACGGGCTTAAGCATTTGCTTTTCGGCAGCATCAATAATCCAGGCTCTTCGTTCCGGGTCGGTTATCGATGCAAAATCGACCCCAACCGAAGAGGCATAACACTTTTGCAAGTGTGCCAGTATGTCTTTTAATTTGTTAGAAGGCATCCCCAGCATTTTTCCTGCCTGAAATTCTTTATCGAGATCACCATCATTGAGGCCGAAAAAAGCAAGATCAAGATTGGCTTTTCTGTCCTTCCGCTCGCGGATAGGATTGGTCTTGGCAATAAGATGCCCTTTATCGCGATAGGCTTCTATAAGCCTGTAAACAGCGAATTCTTTATCCATAGCCGCCTGAGAAACCGGAGCGGCTTCCGAAATTTGTGCGCCCCCATTAGCGGAAACGGCAAAATCGTACCCTTCAAAAAATTTACGGAGTTCCTCATCCACATCATCAGGGTTATTTTTGAAATCCAGATACAGGTTTTCTATATAGGAAGGATGAGAGGCTGTAATAAATGAAAAATCTTTCATAATGGTTTGGCGTCGGCCTTTATAAGTCTGCTTAAGAATTTCTGCAAATATCGTTTCTTTTTTGCAAGTAATTTTTTAAAAACGGAAGAAAATTACAGGGTTATGAAGAGAGCCGGAGATATCGGCAGGCTGATGAAAGATAAGCAAATTAATCGCTGATAAAAAAAATATTAAAATTGATTTTGTTATCGTTTATTTGAATTATATCGTTATCTTTGCACCCCAAAAAATTTATTCATGGCAAATCACGCAGCAACCAAAAAAAGTGTAAGGCAAAGTGCTACCAGAAAT
>JBIQMB010000241.1:0-5785 GCA_044463745.1 Chitinophagaceae bacterium
GATATCGCACTTACTGTTGCCAATTCGTACTTGCAGGTACTACTGGCTAATGAGCAACAAGAAATCGCCAGGGTTCAGGTAGAACAAAGCATTTCGCAGCTCGAAATTGTAAGAAAGCAAGTGAACGCCGGTGTATTGCCCGAACTTAACGCCATTGAAATAGAGGCCCAACTGGCCAATGACAGCGCCAATTACATCACCGCCATTGGCAACGTTACGCAAGCCAAGCTTGCTCTTCAAACCTATATGAACCTGGATGTGGCCACGGCATTCGAAATTGAAACGCCACCGGTTGAAGACATTCCGCTGGAACCGATTGGCGATTTACAACCGGATATCGTATATGTATCTGCTCTGAGAAACCTGCCCCAAACAAGAGTAGATGATTACAACCTGAAGGCCGGACGTAAAAATGTACTGGCTGCAAAGGGTCTGTTGTACCCGTCCATTTCAGCCTATGGAGGATTGAATACGAACTACGGATATTTTCGTACTCCGAATTATGAGCAGGTGTTGACAGGGTATGGCCCCAGCGGTTTATTTGTGCCCGACGGATCGGGAGGGTATATAGATGTACAAAGGCCATTATACACCATTGGTGGTAAAAAGGGTTATATTACAAGCGACCCGCTCGGTACTCAGTTTAGTAATAACTTTGGCCAGCAGGCAGGTATTTCCATTAGCGTTCCTATTTTTAACGGGTGGCAGGCAAAGGCCAATTACGAGCGCGCAAAGCTGAATGTGCGGAATCTGGAATACCAGCAGGAGTTAAGCAACGCTACCTTAAAGCAGGACATTTATCAGGCATACAATGCTGCTGTGGTAGCTTTGGAAAAATTCACTTCATCTAAAGCTGCAGTGGATGCTGCACAGAAAAGTTACGAATTCAGTACCCGGCGGTTTAATGTAGGAATGCTTACAACTCTTGAACAGATCACCAATCAGAACAATCTTTTTAAAGCCAAACTTCAATACGTCGTCAATCAATTTGATTATGTTTTTAAAATGAAGGTGCTGGAATTTTATAAAGGAGCAGGAATCAAACTTTAATTCAGTCAAGTATTAAATAAAATGAACAAAACTCTAAAGTGGCTCATTATCATTTTATCGGCGGTCATTGTTATTCTTATCGTCCTGAAGGCATCAGGTGTTATCGGTAAAAAAGAAGGCATCGCCGTTACAGAAGAAGCTGTTGCCACACGCGATATTACAGAAACAGTATATGCAAGCGGTAAAATTTATCCTGAAGTGGAGATCACACTGGCACCGGACATCAGTGGTGAAATAGTGGAATTGAATGTGGAAGAGGGCGACAGTGTAAGGAAAGGGCAGGTGCTGGCCAGAATATACGGAGATATATATGCTACCCAGCGCGATCAGGCGGCCGCTATTGTTAATCAGCAGCAGGCGCAGGTTTCAAACGCCAGGGCCATGTTAGCCGCACAAGAAGCCCAACTGGAGCAGGCCGAAAAAACATATAAAATGCAGAAGCAGCTCTTCGATGAAAAAGTTATTTCGCAAAATGAATTCAACGCTGCAGTAGCCGCCTACGAAACGGCTCTAGCTAATGTAAATGCTTCCAAGCAATCTATTAAGTCGGCCATTGCAGGTGTGGGTAGTGCGCAGGCAGGGTTAATGAAGGCCGACAAAGATATCAGCCGGGCCACACTCACCGCTCCCATGAGTGGAATCATTTCATTGCTAAAAGTAAAAGAAGGTGAAAGGGTGGTAGGCAGCAGTATGATGGCCGGAACAGAAATGATGCGCATTGCAGACATGAGCAAGATAGAAGTACGGGTGGATGTGGGAGAAAATGACATCCCCAAAATTCATGTTGGCGACAGTGCGGTCATCGAAGTGGATGCATATAATAACCGGAAATTTAAGGGAGTTGTAACCCAGATAGGAAGTAGTTACATCGGCGCAGGTACTGCCAGCATTTCTTCTACCAGCTCCAGCGCTTCCACCGACGTTTCTAACTATCAGGTGCGGGTTCGTATTGATCCTTCCTCCTATCAGGATCTGATCGGAACGGGAAAGAAAAAGTATCCTTTCAGGCCGGGCATGAGCGCCAGCGCAGATATTCAAACCCAAAAGAAAACCAATGTTATCAGTGTGCCTATCAATGCGGTTACAACAAGAGAAAGGCCTGATTCGATCAAAAATAAGATGAGAACTGAAAGTGGAAATACTTTTGGAAATAATGATCTGGATATTGTAGTGTTCATCATCCAACCTGATGGGACAGTTAAAAAGCAGTCCGTAATTACCGGCATTCAGGACATAAATTATTTTGAAATCAAGGAAGGTTTAAAAACCGGCGACAAGGTGGTAACCGGCCCTTACGAGGTGGTTTCAAAAACACTCAAAGAAGGAGACAAAGTCAGGGTGGTGGATAAGAGCAAATTATTTGAGAAGAAATAATCGTCCCGAGATAAACCTATAGATAAGGATGGCCGGTTCGAGGGCCGCATCAGTTATTATCTGACATGCTTTTGACGGATGATATACCTGATGATAAACATGATCAGAAGCATGGCTACAATCAGAATGGCCGCTATTTTAAAAACCGGGTGTGATTGGTTACTTTGTAATGCCTCTGCCTTACCTGTAAGAATGAGTGAAGCCCAAAAGTATGGAAGCGTTTTTTCTTTTTGATTGGTTGATTTTATAAAATCAATTTTGGCTTTCTGCAGCGCAATATCTGTATCTAATCCCTTTGACAGATAAAAGTAAAACCGTTCAGTAATATAATAGGTCGATTCATTTTCTACAGACCATAAGTTACTAATCGTCGCCGGAATACCTAACGAAGCAAACCCTCTGTTGAAGCTAAAAACGCCTTCTCCATCATAAAATTTGCCCCGGGCAGTAAGACATGCTGAAAGAACGACAAGCCTGGTAAGCGCTTTATCTTTTGATAACAGATTTGACAGGTATAAAGCTGAGTCATTAAAGTAAATGACGGGATCCCCATGGCTACTGCTGTCCAGTGCATGAGCATATAATTGAACGATCTGGTATCGGTAAAAGTTTTCCAAAAAAACCTGTCTTTATTTGCATCACTGAAGAGAAGATTATCAGATCCCGTAAAATACCGGGTTATCCTGCTTAGAGATTGATCACTGCCAACCAATCTGGTCAGATTCATTTCTTTATGAAAATCTACCGGTGCCACCCCGAGGAAATGTTTGCCTTCTTCTCTTGCAACGGAGAAATCATTTAATAAATACCGGGCCGAATAGGCGTAACTAACCGTGTGGTGAAATAGAAAATAATCCGGCTCATCTGCACTTGACATTACCAAAGCCTCAAATGGGAAATATTCACCATCTGGTGAAATAATAACCCGTGCTTTGAGAATATTTTTATCCGGAATTACAAGTTGAAATAATTTGTGCGCAATAGATCTGAAATCGTTGAACCGCCTATTTAAAGAAATGGGATCAGACAAGTACGAATTAAATCGTTTTACAAGCCGGGAATATTCCTCTTTGTTAACCTTATAAAATGCCCTGATGCGGTTGCCAACTGCGATGACATAGATGGCACTGTCGCCCGAAAAGATTTCAATCAGGGTTTTATCATTTTTCAGAAGTCCCGACACCACGCCGGCCAGGTCAACCGAAGTAGTATCCAAATGCATTTGATAATAAAGCCGGCTCTTCAAACGCAGCTTATTTACAAAGGCGTCATACTTCCTTTCAAGATTATAAAGTTCCTTCTGTTTGCCTATTCTTTCATCTGATTTATCAGGCAGTGTTTGAATCAACTGTTTAAGTTTTTGAACCCTTGTGGCCAGGTCTGCCTCTTCCCGAATATCTTCATCAGCTTTCCACCGCAATTCATTGATCTGGTCATTTAACAAAACGGCCCTGCTGTTTTCAAAAAAAATAAAAGCGTCATCTATATTATGATCGGCATAACAGGCGGCGATGGCATTTTCATACATACTTTTTGCCAGGTTTCGCCAAATCAGGTTCGAAGCGACTTGTAGTTTCTGGCCCAACCTGATTTTGTTAAGAAAAAGGTCTATTTGTTTATAAATTGAAATGGCTTTTTTAAGATTAGACTTATCATTGTCATTGTAAAAGGCAGCCAGATAAGCATCGGCTTTATATTTAGAAAGAGCGAACAAACTGTTCAATTCATCAAACCGTTGGAAACTCCAGGTACCCTGATCCAACACTCTCTCATCAGAACCCGGCATGATTTTATTAAACGCCAATTTGAAATAATACTGGGCAGAATCGAATTGCTTTAGATGCGTGTAAGCCTCCCCTTTTTCCATGTATATATTGGTCAGGATATCCGGATCAATATCAGAAAAAGCAAGCGCCCTATCAAAATACATAAGCCCTTCCGATGCCTTATTTAACTGCAAAACAAGGATTGCTCCTATGTTGGAAAGTGACATTATAATTCCTGCATCATAACCCGTGTTTTTAAATATTTTATAAGCCTTCTTTAAATAATTCAACGCTTCGTGGCCTCGTTTCAGATTTTGGTTTATAAGACCCAGCATATTGTACATTTCACCGGTACTTTCCTTATAGCCGGCCTCATTAAATTCAGATATTTTTTCCTTTAGCAATACTTCAGCAGAAGCAAGATCATTAGCGTAAAATAATGAGTTTGCTCGTTGGCTGATAAAGTAAGAAACATAAGCAATACTGTCATGACGGTGGTAATATTTCCTGATTATTTCTTCTGCAATCAGTGAACTCTCTATACAAAGACCGTAATCCCCTTTATTGAATGAATATTCGGTTTTGACCATTAAAGCTGCCAATGCCTTTTGGGGATCTCCGCCGGTACCTTTCATGGAATACTTTATACAGCTATCGAGTGCTCGGTATTTTAAAGGGTCGTTCTTTAGCGCGTCGTAATAATAATATAAAGCATAATAACCATCAACAAATAAGGCATTGTTTCGCTCAGGATTCCTCATGGCTTTTGACAATACAATAGCCTTCATTGTAAAATAGACTGCACTATCATAATTATGAAGATATCTATACATATTGCCGGTCATCAACATCAGGTATACATAAACAGAATCTTGCATTAGGCCACAGCGCTTCATCTCATCACGGATCTGAAGCAATTCTTTTAGCTGAGGGGTTGCATCAGGACTGACCTTTGAATAAACAGCACTTATTTTCTCTCTGAAATAGATACGGTCAGGGCATTGACCTGCCAACTTACCGGAAAGCAAAATGATTAGGGCTAATAATGCAATCTTTAAAAGCCGGCAAGCCAATCGATGACCCGAAAAGCGAATGGCTTCGCTCCGTAATGTTAAATTCTGTAAAACCATGATTCGAATTTTAAAATAAGACCCAGGGGATATCCTGAGAAATTTTAAAATCTTCAGCGTATTTCGCTGAAAACCGCTTCCGAATGCCAAAGAATATTACTCGGCTTGGTTACCGCGGCTGAATGGAGGTGGAATCTCAGGTTTTTTAGGGGGAATAATACGTGAGGGTGTGCTAATCTTTCCAAAACCCATTCCAGCATTTTCAACATTTTCCTCTTCAGAATTTTCGGGGTAATAGCCTTGATCAGGAGTGCCACCATCAGCGGCATCATCCAATTTTGAGAACTTTTCTTCCATGATTTAAAATTTTAAAAATGATAAATGAAGATTTCTCAAGGAATAATGGATCAATATTTTTTTAGCCATTTCTCGGCTACGGATTTACCTTCCAAATTTTGCTCTACCACTTGCTGTAATAATAATTTCGACTTTTCTTTGTCACTCTTCTCGTTTCTCTGGAGTAAG